>CAMCTH010000078.1 GCA_945877965.1 Planctomicrobium piriforme
CCGGGTGCGCTTTGAAGTCGGGTGCGGCGTTGACCATGCCCAACGTCTTGATCACGCGCTTGATCCGGTCGAGGCTACCGAGCGACGTCTTCAACGTCGTCAGAATCACCAGGGCGCATTGTCGCGCGGCGGCGTAACCGGCGGCCTGATCGATTTCCGAACCGACGCGACCGGTCAGGAACGTCCCGTCGTTCGCCCACGGACCGTGGCCCGAGACGTAGCAGAGGTTGCCGACGATGACGACCGGCTTATAAACTCCGCCCGGCTTCGGCGGCGGCGGCAGGACCAAACCTAGTTCCTTGATGCGGGCTTCAGCGCTCATGCGATTCACTCAACTTTGCGAGAAGCCGCGGAGTTGCGTCCGCGGCACGATACGGTTTCAACGGACGCGGATTCTAACTCGCGCACCGCGTTGCGTAAAGCAACCCCCGTAGGCCGAGCCTGCAGCGGTTATTCGGCGTCGTTCGCTTCGCGCTCCAGTCGTCGCTTGCGCGACAAGAGCATGAGTCCCCAAAACGCGAGGAAGCCGACCACGCAGCCGAACACGATGAAGAAGCGGCGCAGATCGTGCTGCAAAAAATTATCGCCCGAACGATCGATGCCGCCGTAGTACGAGCCGACGCCGTGCACCACGCCCCAACTGACGACGCCGAGCATGATGAGCAAAATGGGGCGCGACATCTTCATAGCCAGTCGACCAAGATAGCGGGATGACGATGGCGACGAGCGGCAACGTTGCCTCGCTCATCGTCGTCGCTTCGTATTATAGCACGACGGGTCCACCGCGGCTCGGCTACGCCCTGAGTGCCGCGATTCATCCGTGGATACTCGCTATTTCGGCTTCTGGAACATCGCGTGATTTCGATCGCCGCGCGAGAGCAAGTACGCCAACAGATCGAGCAACTCATCTTCGTGCAGCACGTCGAGCAGGCCGGTCGGCATCATCGACGCCTTCGACGGGAACTGTTCCTCGACCGACTTCCGATCGACGTTCTCGATCGCTTGCGGGTCGAGCATGTTCGTGTTGATCTTCAAGGCGTCGCCGGCGAGGTTGATGATGCGGCCCGTGATGATCCGGCCGTCGGTTGTCACGATCGTGACCGCTCCATATTGGTCGCTGATGACTTTGCTTGGTTCGAGAATCGATTCCAGAATGTCACGGACGCTGAAGCGACCGGCGAGGCTCGACAAGTCGGGCCCGACGGCGCCCCCTTCGCTATCGAAGCGATGGCAGGCGAAGCAATTGGCGGCCGCGAACATCTGCCGGCCGCGATTGAAATTGCGGCCGGAAATGCCGGATTGCGTGAGTTGCATCACTTCGCCCATCGTCCATTTCTTGACGACGGGGCGCGGCGGGCCGACGGTGACGGGACCGGTCGTGACGACCGGCTTGGCATCGATGATCGGCTGTAGCGCCGTCTTCTCCTCGGGCGTCAGCGTCGTTAGGGCGTCGTTCTTGATGCCGAGCACGAACAGCGCAAAGCTCGAACCGCCCTTATAGCCTGCTGCTTTGACGAACCATTCGAAGCACGTCTTGCGCAAGGCCGGGGTCCAGCCGGCCTTGAGTACGCGCAGAGCCCGAGCGTATTCGATCTGCTCCTCTTGCGTCGGAGCCGATTCGAGCAAGGCGACGGTCTTCGCCGCGACCGACGGCGCTTGCAAGTAGACGAGCAGGTTACAAAGTTCGGCGTTGACACGGCGATCTTCCGCCGGGAACAGCGCATCGAAACGGGCTGCGACGCGGGCGGCATCGGCCTCCGACGGCGGCCCGTAGCGATTGAACAGCACGTGATAGACGCGGAGGTAATCGACCTGCTCGTCGCGCGACAGGGCATTCCAATCGATCCGTTCCAGGCTCTTGAGGATCTCGGCGCCCAGCTTCGCATCCGGTGTTGCCTCGCCGGGCTGACGATGAAACGGACAACTTGCCGACGAGCGAACTAAGGCGAGCAGCGCGTGGATCGCCGCTCGCGGGTTCGTTTCCGCCAAGGCTTGCGCTTGCCACGAAGCGACGGGCTGATGCTCGATCGCGATGCGTGCTGCGTAGCGAAGCGCGCGATCTTCGTGCCCGAGATAGGGCCAGGCCGTCGCGACGGCCGACGGATCGGGCCGATGCAAGGTTTCTAGTTTACGACGCAGCGCTCGCTGCGGGCTGCCGAGGTCGGGCTCGAGTCGCACGGGTCCCGTCGGTTCGCTGCCGACGTACGTCACACGGTACAGACCCGACTGCGTCTTGCGGCCGCCGATCGCGAAGTAGAGCGCACCGTCATGCGGATTGACGAGCAGGTCGGTCAGCGGCAGCGGCGTGCCGGTGACGAACTCTTCGAGCTGACCCTTGTACGACGCGCCGTCCGGCGTCAGGTGCGTGGCGTACAGCTTGCCGTAGCTCCAATCGCAGATGAACAGCGCCTCTTGATACTTCGCCGGAAACTTCGCGCCGTAGCCGAACGTCACGCCGGTCGGCGAACCGGGGCCGACGTTGACGACCGCGCCGAAACTGTCGGGATAGTAGTCGGGCCATTTGCCGGCGCCGTTGCGCCAGCCGAACTCGCCGCCGCTGAGCACGTGATTCACGCGCGTCGGTCGATACCACGGCGTGTTAATGTCCCACTCCATGTCGGCATCGTAGGTGAAGAGTTCTCCTTCGCGGTTCAGCGCGATGTCGTACTGATTCCGGAAGCCGACGGCGATCAGCTCCCAGTTCTTGGCATCGGGATCGATCCGGTAGATGCAGCCCCCGGGAGCGAGCACGCCGCGCATGAAGCCGCGTCCGTCGGGCATCCGCGGCAGCAAATGGTCTTCGCCCCAATTGAGCGGTACGCGCGAGTCGGCGATCTCGGTGAGCTTCGTTTGATTGCCGTACACGACGTACAGCGACTTGCCGTCGGGATGGGCCAGCACGGCGTGCGGACCATGTTCGCCGCCTCCCGTCATCTTGCGGAGCGACTCGACCGTGTCGAGTTGGTCGTCGTCGTTCGTGTCGCGAACGCGATAGAGACCGTGCTCGTACTTCGTCCCCTTGTTCACGTTGACGTATAGGCTATCGAACGCCCAGAGCAGGCCTTGCGCTTCGCCGATCGGGACGTCGATCTTTTCGATCTGCGGTGCCGCAGTCTGATCGAGCGGCGGCAACGTCAAGCGATAGAGTCCGCCGTATTGGTCACAGACGATCAGCCGGCCTTTCGGGTCCAAGCACATGCAGACCCAGGAGCCTTCGACCTCTTTCGGCACGGTGTAGAGTAGTTCGACTTTGAAATCCTTGGCGACCTTCATGTCGGCGATCGGCGTCGCCGTCGGTGCGCGGAGTTTCGAATTCGCCGTGAAATTGTCGACGGTGACTTTCTGTCCCCAGGGACCTTTGCCGAGCGCGGCGATCGACTTTGCGGCGGGCCATTTCTTTTCGTCGTAACCGGGGCGCTTCCAATCGCCGTCGGCCGGGCCGTGCACGGCGCGCCACGTTTCGTCACTGACGATTCGCGTCGGCTGACCGCGGAACGGCTCGATGTCTAACTGCACGATGACGCCGCCTGCCCCGGAGTCGTTGCGGGCTTCGATGGCGATGACATGCTCACCGCGGCCGTCGGGATTGTCCTTCGTCAGCAGCAAGCTCGTCACGTCTTTGTAGACCGGCGTTTGCCAGGAGTCGCTCGTCAGCACGTCGCGCTCGTCGAGATAGACATTGATGCCGTCATCGCCGCTGACGTAGATCCGCGCCGCCGTCACGCCGGCATTGAGCTTGAATTTCTTACGGAGCCAAACCCGTTCACGATCGGGCTGCGGCGCCGGCTCGGCGGCCCAAATCCACTGCGGCGTCGGGAGTACTACGGCTTCGCCGGTCGCCGGCTTGGCCTTTTCTTTCTGCATGGCGGCCGGCTTGATCGCGCCGTTGGCCGTCGGCGACCACCAAGCGTCGATATCCTTCGTCAGTTGAGCGACGACTTCGCCGTTTGCCTCGGCGAGGTTCTTGGTTTCGTGCGGATCGACGGAGAGATCGTAGAGTTGCACGACGGCCGTCGGTTCGTTCGCCCCGTGTGGGACGATCAACTTCCATTTGCCGGCGACGGTCCAACGATAGCGCAAGCTCGACGCCGGGTCATGAACGTCGACGGCGTTGTGCGTAAATATCTCGCCGAAGATTTGCTTGCGGGCCGCGACGGCCGAGGCGTCGAGTAGATCGATCCCCTGCATCTCGGCGGTCGGCGTGAGGCCGCACGCCTTCAAGATCGTCGGGGCGAGGTCGATCGAATTGACGAGTTCATCGCGGATTTGCGGCTGGAGGCGGCCCGGCAGACGGAGCATGATCGGCGTCCGCAGGCCGAACTCGTTCGGCGATTGCTTCGACTTCGGAGCGTAGTTCTTGCCGTTCGGCTCCTGGATCCAACCGTTGTCGGTCACATAGATAACGAGCGTGTCGTCGCGCAGCTTCCGTTCGTCGAGGAAGTCGAAGAGTTGCCCGCACGTTTCGTCGCACCATTCGCACATCGCCCAGTACTTGGCGATTTGCAACGTCGGCGCGAGCTTCTCGTATTTCTTCAGCAGACGTTCCGGCGGCGTGTGCGGCGTGTGGGGCATGAACGGCGCGTACCAGACGAAGAACGGCTTCTGGTCCTTCAGCGCGCCGTCGATGAAGTCGTACATCGGCTGCATCGTCTCGCGACCGATCGTCAGGCCTGCATCGCCGTGGCGGGTCCCTTCGGTCATACCGTGGGTGAAGCCGCCGCGGGTGTATTTGCCTTCCCACCACTTGCCGGTCTGAAAACTCAGATAGCCGCGCTCACCGAGCAGCTTCGGCAACGTCGGCATCAAGTCGATGTATGCGATCTGTTCTTCGCGCAGCCGCTGGAACTCGCGAGCCCCGTTCGGGTCTCTCCGAGCGACCGGCGGATCGTTGCTCACGATCTTGTGCTGATGCGGATAAAGCCCGGAGTAGAGCGTCGCTAGACTCGGCCGGCAGAGACTGCTCGGCACATAGCCGTGACGGAACGTCAGCGACTCGGCCGCGAGGCGATCGAGCCGCGGCGTCTGAATATGCGGATGCCCCATGAAACCGAAGTCGGTGTAGCCCCAGTCATCGCCCACGATCATCACGACGTTGAGCGGATTCTTGGAGTCGGCGGCGTGTGCGGATTGCGTCGCGAAACCGCAAGCGAATAGCGCAGTGAAGAGATTGAGCGAAAGGATGCGACGAATCGACATGAGAAGGCTCACGGCAGGGCAGGGTTCAGCGGGCACGAACGCCTAGTTTGAACCGCCGTCGCGGCAGTGTCAAACTTGCCGATTGCCGTGCCGGCTTACTTTTCCAGCACCGCAGCGGCGTGTTCGCGTAAGAAATCGCCGAGCGCTTCTTCGGCTACTTGATCGGCGTCGTTGAATTGCAACCGGACGACGTCGCGATCGGGGCGGTCTTTATCCATCGCCGGGTCGACGCCGAACTCCGTCACCCGACCGAGCGCGAACTTGTTCTTCGGCCCGTTCAGATGCAACTCAACGGCGTGCAACTTCTTCGTCTGAATCGTCGCCCAAGGGTCGCTCCGCCCCTTCAAGCAGTAGTGGACCAACTGTTGGTTGTTCCATAAGAACTGCCCTTCGTGCGTATCGCTGAGCAGCTCACAGAGTTCTTCGAGAACCTCGGTGTCCCAGGCGATTTTTTTGCCCGGCGGAAAACCCTTCCGCGCGAAGTGCCATTTCTGACCCAGCACCTTCCACGGCATCAGGCTCTCGCGCGATTGCTCGACCTTGTCGGTGAACTTGGTGAAGCCTTTGACGGCCGCCTCCAAAAAGTGCCAGAAGGACGGCTTGTCGATCTCGTTCCACGAGTGGACCTGCAGTTGCACTTCCTGCCACGGCCCGCGGAGATTCTTGCACTTCACACGCGGCTCGGTGCCGTAGACCGGCAGGTCGCGCATTTCGTTCAGCGGTTTGAGGTCGAGTTGTTCGACGAGCGTCTCGCGGCGGAACGTGCTCTTGGCGGTGCGGAACTTGAGTTTCAGCAGCCACTCTTCGCCGGTGACGGCATGGAAGAACCAGCCGTCGCTTTTGCGATCGGCCGAGATCTCGACCACCGAGCGAGCATTATAATTCGTTGGGCTGAAGTCGCCGAGTTCTTGGATCTTGTCGATCACCGCACCGAGGATCTTGCCGTCCCAGCGACACGGCTTGCCGTTGCGGGCCACGCGCTCTTGCGTGTGCCAACGTCGGCCGTCGATTTCCCACGGCATGCGGACTTCTTCGCCGACGTCGTTCAAGTCGACGTCGCCTGCTTGCGGCGCGACGGCGGCCGCCGGATCGTACGGCTTTCGTTCCAGGAACGGGCCCGCTTCGAGCACCGGCGCGAGCATCTCGCCTGTGTGTGACCGCAGTAATTCGCCGTTGCCCGACTCGTTGTCTTCTGCTGTGCCCGCCGCTTTTTTCTTGCGACCCTTGGTCGTCGGCTTCGCTTCGCCGTTCTTTTCGTGCCCTGCCTTCGAGTGTGCGACGATCTCTTCCGGCGTGCCGGAGGCGACGATGTGTCCACCGCCGTCGCCCGCCTCGGGCCCGACGTCGATCAACCAGTCGGCCGTCTTGATCACATCCAAATTATGTTCGATGACGAGGACCGTGTTGCCGAGATCGACGAGCCTGTGCAACACGTCGAGCAGCTTCGCAAGGTCGTCGAAGTGCAGGCCCGTCGTCGGTTCGTCGAGCAGGTACAGCGTCTTGCCGGTGTCGGGCCGGGCAAGCTCGGCCGAGAGTTTCACACGTTGCGCTTCGCCGCCCGAGAGCGTCGGCGCGGGTTGGCCGAGCGTCACGTAGTCGAGTCCGACGTCGCACAATGTTTGCAAGATCTTGCGGATCTGCGGGATGTTTTTGAACAGCTCGACCGCCTTGCCGATCGACATGTCGAGCACGTCGGCGATCGAGTGGCCGTGGAAGAGGACGCCGAGCGTTTCGAGGTTGTAGCGTTTGCCGCGGCAATCGTCGCACTCGACCCAAACGTCGGGCAGAAAGTGCATCTCGATCCGGAGCTGACCGTTCCCTTCGCACTTCTCGCAGCGCCCGCCCGGCACGTTGAAACTGAATCGGCGCGGCGTATAGCCGCGCAGTTTCGACTCGGGCAAGTTGGCGTAGAGTTGGCGAATCTGATCGAACACGCCGGTGTACGTCGCGGGATTCGAGGTCGGCGTTTGGCCGAGCGGCATCTGGTCGACGCGAATTACCTTGTCGATCTGCTCAACGCCGCGCAGACCCTCGTGCTTGCCGGGGAACGTGCGGGCCCGATGCAACGTCCGGGCTAAGCTGTTGTAGAGCACATCCTCGACGAGCGAACTCTTGCCCGATCCGCTGACGCCCGTGACGACCGTGAACGCCCCGAGCGGAATGTCGACCGTGACGTTGCGGAGATTGTTATGCGTCGCACCGACGATCGTCAGCAATTCGCCGGGAGCGACGCCCTTGGCGATCGCGCCGTCTTGAAATAGTTTGGGCTGCTTCTTCGCTTTCGCCGAAGACTTCTGTCGTTCCGCGTTACGCGCACCGACGTCCGCGCTCGTTCGCCGATTGGTCGGCACGGCGATCGCTTTCCGGCCGCTCAGGTACGGGCCGGTGACCGAGGTGCTTTGCAAGCTGACTTGGGCCGGCGTGCCGCGACCGACGATCTCGCCGCCGAGCACGCCCGCGCGGGGACCGAAGTCGAGGAGTTGATCGGCACCGGCGATCACTTCTTTATCGTGCTCGACCATCAGCAGCGTGTTGCCGAGGTCGCGGAGTTTGTACAGCGCGTTGATGAGCCGCAGGTTGTCGCGCGGATGGAGGCCGATCGTCGGTTCGTCAAGCACATAGAGCACGCCGGTAAGACCGCTGCCGACTTGGCTCGCGAGGCGAATTCGTTGCGACTCACCGCCTGAGAGTGTCGGAGCGGATCGGCCGAGCGTGAGGTATTCGAGCCCGACGTCGACCAAGAACTGCAAGCGGTTGCGAACCTCGCGCCACAACTCGCCCGCCACTTTACGTTCGGTCGTCGTGAGCTTGAGGCCGTCGAACCACGGCAACAGCGAGCCGAGCGGGGCGCGGCAAACTTCGTCGATCGTCCGATCGCGAAAGCGAACCGCCCCGGCATCGTCGCGCAGGCGTCCGCCGCCGCAGACGGAGCATTCCACTTCGTCAACGAGATGGTCGAGCCGGCCGCGCAGCGAAGGGGAGAGGCGTCCGGCCTCTTCGAGCGCCGGATACAGACCTTTGTATTGAAAGCGGAACATCGGCAGGTCGCCGTCTTTTCTTGCACCGGGTGCAAAGACGTCGATCCACTCTTCGCCGCCGCGACCGTGGAAGATCGCGCGGCGTTGCTTGCCGCCGAGTTGTTCGAGCGGCACGTCGGTCGGCACGCCGAGATGTGCGGCCAACGCCTCGAGCATCAGCTTGAAGACCGGATGCTTCGGGTCGGGCCACAGCGCGACCGCCCCCTTGGCGAGCGTCAGCTTCGGGTCGTTGATGAGGGCCGCCGGGTTGGCACCCGTCTGCACGCCGAGGCCTTCGCACGTCGTACACCAGCCAAGCGCGCTGTTGAACGAGAAGTTGTGCGGGCCGAGCGGTTCAAAACTCCGGCCGCACTTGTGACACGACATGTGCTGGCTGTGAATCTCGACGTTCCAGCGCTCTTCCGGCATTTTGTCGTCGACCGTGACGATGTGCAGCACGCCGCGACCGAGCGACAGCGCGGCTTCGGCGCTTTCCGAAATGCGCGACTGCACGGAGGTCTTGACCGTCGTGCGGTCGACGAGGACTTCGACCGCGTGCTTGCGGCGACGATCGATTTCCGGCGGCTCATCGACCGTGTAGGTCTTGCCGTCGACGCGAACGCGCTGATAGCCGCGAGCGCGGAGGTCTTCGAACAGCGTCTCGTACTTCTCGCCGACCTGCACATCGAGCGGCGCGGTGATGTAGAGCCGCGTCCCCTCGGGCAAGGCCATGATCTTGTCGACGATCTGATCGACCGTCTGCGTCCCGACCGGGATGTCGCAATCGGGACAGTACGGATTGCCGAGTCGCGCGAACAGAATGCGGAGATAGTCGTAGATTTCGGTGACCGTGCCGACGGTGCTCCGCGGCGTGTGGCCGAGGTGCTTTTGTTCGATGGCGATCGCCGGCGACAGGCCTTCGATATGTTCGAGCTGCGGCTTTTGCATCTGGCCGACGAATTGCCGTGCGTAGCTGCTGAGGCTCTCTACGTAGCGCCGTTGACCTTCGGCGTAGATCGTGTCCATCGCCAGCGAGCTTTTACCCGAGCCGCTGGGGCCGCAACAGACGGTGATTTTGTCGCGTGGAATCTCGACGTCGATCGAGCGGAGATTGTGCTGCTTCGCACCGCGGACCTTGATCGACTTCGCCTCTTCGACGCGCGGGCGTTTGGCCTTGGCGGTCGAAAGCTCACTCGCGAGTTTGTGTCCTTCGCCGTACAAGAATCGCTTGAGGGCCTGACCTGTGTGCGACTCGGCGACCGCCGCAATCTCTTCCGGCGTCCCTTGCGCGGTGATGTAGCCGCCGCCGGAGCCGCCGTCGGGTCCGAGATCGATCACCCAGTCGGCCGTCTTGATGACGTCCAAATTGTGCTCGACGACGAGGACCGTGTTGCCCGCGTCGACGAAACTTTGTAGCACCTTCAGCAGCAAGCGAATGTCGGCGAAGTGCAGACCAGTCGTCGGCTCGTCGAGCAGGTACAGCGTCTTGCCGGTGCTCTTCTTCACTAACTCGCGAGCCAGCTTGACGCGCTGCGCTTCGCCCCCCGAGAGCGTCGGCGACGGTTGCCCGAGCTTGAGGTAATCGAGACCGACGTCGTGCAGCGTTTGCAACTTGTGCGCGACCGCCGGGATGTTGGCGAAGTGCTCTTTCGCTTGCTGGATGTCCATCTCCAGCACTTCGGCGATGTTCTTCCCTTTGAAGCGGACCTGCAGCGTTTCGCGATTGAAACGATGGCCGTCGCAGACCGGGCACTTGACCCAGACGTCGGCCAAGAAATCCATTTCGAGCTTCGTCGCGCCGTTCCCTTCGCACGCTTCGCACCGGCCCCCTTCGACGTTGAAGCTGAAGCGACCTTCTTGATAGCCGCGCGTCTTTGCCTCGGGCAACTGCGTGTAAAGCTTGCGAATGTCGTCGAACACCTTGATGTATGTCGCGGGATTCGATCGCGGCGTCCGCCCGATCGGCGATTGATCGATCGAGATCAGCTTGTCGAGCTTGTCGAGCCCTTCGATCTTGTCGAACGGCCCGGGGTTGCCCAGACCGCCGTTCAAGTCGCGGTTGAGTGCTTCGACCAAGATGTCGTTGACGAGCGAACTCTTGCCGGAGCCGCTGGCACCGGTGACGCAGACGAACATGCCGAGCGGAATGTCGACGTCGATCTTCTTCAGATTGTTCGCGGCCGCGCCGAGGATCCGCAACAGCGGGCCTTTCGCCTTGCGGCGCGTCTCGGGGACTTCAATCTTGGCGACGCCCGAAAGGAACTGGCCGGTCAGGCTGCGTTTGGCGGCGCAGATGTCGGTGTACGTTCCCTCGGCGACGACTTCGCCGCCGCGGATGCCGGGGCCCGGGCCGAAATCGATCAGATGGTCGGCGGCTCGCATCGTGTCTTCGTCGTGCTCGACGACGACGACCGTGTTGCCCAAGTCGCGGAGCCGTTCGAGCGTCGCGATCAGCCGGTCGTTATCGCGCGGGTGCAGACCGATCGACGGTTCGTCCAAGATATAGAGGACGCCGACGAGGCCGCAGCCGATTTGTCCGGCGAGGCGAATTCGTTGCGACTCGCCGCCGGAAAGCGTCGGGGCGGTGCGATCGAGCGTGAGATATTCGAGACCGACGTTCGTGAGGAAGCCGAGCCGGCCGCGAACCTCTTTCAGCACCTCGGCGGCGATCGTCTGCCGCACCGGATCGAGATCGAGGGCGTCGAAGAAATCGACTGCGTCCGCGACCGCGAGATGGCAAATCTGCGGCAGACCGAGACTCGGCTTCTTGCTGAACTTCGGATGTTTCGTGACTAACTGCACGGCGCGAGCCTGCGGATTCAACCGAGCGCCATGGCATGCGACGCACGGCGCCGTGCGCATGTACTTTTCAAGCTGGCGTCGCTGCATGCCGCTTTGCGACTGTTTGTACTTCGACGTCAGCTCGGGAATGATCCCTTCGTAGACGCCGCCGTACTTGTGGCCCGACGGTCCGTTGCGCCAGGTGTACGTCACGTGCAAGTCGCCCGTGCCGTACAAGATTTGGTTCTGCAACTCCGGCGTCAGTTCTTCCCATGCCGTCTCGAGGACATAGCCGGCTTCGAGTCCGAGCTTGTGCTCGAGCGTTTCGCCGACGCCCTGATAGATGTGCCGCTTCCAGCGCCCCATGTCGTTCCACGGGCCGAGCAGTTCGATGCAGCCTTGCTTGAATGACCGGGCCGTGTTCGGAATGAGCAGCGCGGGATCGAACCCGAACACTTCGCCGAGACCGTCGCAGGCCGGGCACATGCCGTGCGGACTGTTGAAGCTAAAGAGTTGCGGACTCGGCGGCTCGAAGCTGATGCCGCACGGCGTGCAAGCGTAGTGTGCGGAGAGCGTGAGGTCGTCGGTCGTTTTTGCTTTGGAGTCGGCCTTGGTGCCAGTGGCGGCTTGCCCGCCCGTGTCTGCGTCTTCATCTCCATCTTCGAAATCGGCGTCGTCGGAAACCGGCTCATCAGAGACCGGGGGCTTGCGCCCCCGGCTCGCCGTTTTCGGGGCGGCGGGCGGCTTGAGCGTCGTCGGTTTCGCCTTTTCTTCTTTGTCGATGGCGACGATCAGATTTCCCTGACCGAGTTTGAGGCCCAGGTCGACCGCTTCGGCTAGCCGCGCACGGAGACCCGGCCCGGCGGTCAGGCGGTCGATCACCACCTCGATGTTGTGCCGCATTTGCCGATCAAGGGTCGGCGGCGACGACAGCGAAAAGACTTCGCCGTCGATTCGGGCCCGCACGAAACCCTGCTTCAACAAATCCTCGAAGAGGTCGCGATGTTCCCCCTTTTGGCTCCGGATGATCGGGGCCAAGAGCGAAAACTTCGTCTCGTTCGGCAGCACGGCGATGCGGTCGATGATCTGATCGCGCGATTGGGCCGTGATCGGCTTGCCGCATTGCGGACAA
>CAMCTH010000079.1 GCA_945877965.1 Planctomicrobium piriforme
TTGGAACTGATTCCATGCGGCGCGACGAAGTTCTTTCAACCACACCGGCTCGTTCCGCTCGGCGATGAACGAATCAAATGCGGCAGCGGAGAAGGTGATAGGTGTTGCAACGGCGGACATAGGCGGAAATGATGAATGCTAAATGATGATTGATAAATGCCGGACAAGTACCCAGAGGCCGCGCCCCCATTTATCACTTATCACTTAGCATTTATCACTCGCAGCGAAACCAAGCCGGCGACGACGAGTGATCGCGCGACGCGTTAGCCGACCGAGCCTTCCATTTGCAGCTCGATCAGGCGGTTCATTTCGACGGCGTATTCCATCGGCAGTTCTTTCACCAGCGGCTCGATGAAGCCGTTGACGATCATCGTGCTCGCTTCAGGTTCACTGAGCCCACGACTCTGCAAGTAGAACAACTGCTCTTCGCCGATCCGCGAGACGCTCGCCTCGTGGCCGACCGAGACGTCCTGGTTCTCGATCTCAATGTACGGATAGGCATCGCTGCGGCTCTTCGAGTCGAGGATCAACGCGTCGCAGACGACTGTCGACTTGCTCTTGGGAGCGTTCTTCTCGACGCGAACGAGGCCGCGATAGCTGCTGCGGCCGCCGTTCTTGCTGATGCTCTTCGAGATGATGCGGCTCGATGTGTTCGGGGCACAGTGCACGACCTTCGCCCCGGCGTCTTGGTGTTGGCCGGCCGACGAGAAGGCGATCGACAGGATCTCGCCCCGTGCGCCCGGCTCCATCATGTAGACGGCCGGGTACTTCATCGTCAGGCGGCTGCCGAGGTTACCGTCGATCCATTCCATCGTCGCGTTTTCGTAGGCCATGGCCCGCTTCGTGACGAGGTTGTAAATATTGTTGGCCCAGTTTTGGATCGTGGTGTAGCGGCAGCGAGCGTGCTTCTTCACCATGATCTCGACGACGGCCGAGTGCAGCGATTCGGTGCTGTACATCGGGGCGGTGCAGCCTTCGACGTAGTGAATCTGCGCCCCTTCGTCGACGATGATGAGCGTCCGCTCGAACTGCCCCATGTTCTCGGCATTGATGCGGAAGTAGGCCTGCAGCGGGAACTCGATCTTCACGCCCTTGGGGACGTAGATGAACGAACCGCCCGACCAGACGGCCGAGTTCAACGCGGCGAACTTGTTGTCCGTCGGCGGGATGATCTTGGCGAAGTATTCACGGACGAGGTCCGGATACTCGCGGACGGCCGAGTCGGTATCCGTAAACAGCACGCCTTGCTTCGCGAGATCTTCGCGGAGCGAACCGTAGACGACCTCGCTTTCGTACTGAGCCTTCACGCCGGAGAGGAACTTCCGTTCCGCTTCCGGGATGCCGAGCTTGTCGAAGGTCCGCTTGATGTCTTCGGGAACTTCTTCCCAGGTCTTGCCCTGCTTATCCGAGGGCTTGATGTAGTAGTAGATGTCGTTGAAGTCGAGGCTGACGTCGCCGCCCCATTTCGGCATCGGCTTGCTGTTGAAGATCTCCAGGCTCTTCAGCCGGAAGTCGCGCATCCACTGCGGCTCGTTCTTCATGTCCGAGATCATGTGGACGATCTCGGCATCGAGCCCGCGCCGGCTCTTGAACGTGTACTTCTCTTCGTTGCGGAAGTCGTACTTGTTGATCTCGCCGATACCGGCGTTGATCTCGGGCATTTTCAGGTCGGTGGCCATATGCGTATCCTGTTCGCGCGTCGGCAAGCGACGCGGCTAAGTGCAAACTAGACGGTCGCGGGTTGTTTCTGGTCCTTCATGGCACTCTCTTCCGCGGCGGCATCGGGGTGCGCGGCGCGAATGCGATCGTAACCCTGAGCATGCAGCTCTTCGGCCAACTCGCGGCCGCCGGTCTCGACGATCCGCCCGCCGAGCATGACGTGCGTGAAGTCGGGCACGTTGTGCTCCAGCAGCTTGTCGTGATGCGTGATGATGATGATCCCCATCTCCGCGCCGCCGATTTCCGCGATGCTCTGGCTCGCGAGGCGAACCGCATCGACGTCGAGGCCCGAATCGGTTTCGTCCAAGATCGCAAACTTCGGCCGCAGCATGGCCATTTGCAGGATCTCGGCCCGCTTCATTTCGCCGCCCGAGAAACCTTCGTTGACGTAGCGGCGAGCGAACTCCGAATCCATGCGGAGTTGTTCCATTTTGCTCTTCAGTTCCTTGCGGAACTCGCGCATCGGAATCAACTCTTCGCCTTCCTTACGGTCGGGCCGGCGAACGTTCGTGACGGCGTGCCGCAAGAAGTCGGCCACCTTCACGCCCGGGATCGACATCGGACGCTGGAACGCCAAGAAGAGGCCGCGGCGAGCGCGATCGTTCGCTTCCATCTCAAGCACGTCGTGTTCGACGCCGTCGACGGTGAGCTTGATCGAGCCCTGCGTCACTTCGTAGTTCGGATGCCCGGCAATGGCGTAGCCGAGCGTGCTCTTGCCCGAGCCGTTGGGGCCCATCAGCGCGTGGGTTTCGCCGCGGCGGACCGTGAGGTTCACGCCCTTGAGGATCGGCTTCCCTTCGACGCTGACGTGCAAGTCGGTAACGACGAGCGTGTCGTTCTTGATGTCTTTCATTTCGGAGATCATGGCGGTAGTGGTCAGTGGCTAGTTGCCAGTGGTCAGTAGTTCGGAATTCATTGTTTGCTGCCGGCCACTGGCTACTAACCACTGGCCACTAACAACGGAACGGGCTAGCCCGTGATTTTCTGGTGATCGAACACAGGCTGTTTTTCTTCAACGGCGACGTAGCCCGAATGGTGCGGCACCGGGATCTCGTCGAACGACTGATCCTTGCTGCCGACTTGCTTCGAGATCTTGTGACCGCGAATTTTGTCTTGGATCCGCATCAGGCCTTCGAGCAACGCTTCCGGGCGCGGCGGGCAGCCGGGGACGTACACGTCGACCGGCACGACGAGGTCGACGCCCTTGACGACGTGATAGCCGTACTTGAAGTACGGGCCGCCGCCGACGGTGCAGGCTCCCATCGCGATGACGAACTTCGGATCGGGCATCAGGTTGTACAGACGACGAACGCGGCTCGCCATTTTGTAGGTCACCGTGCCGGCGACGATCATCAAGTCGGCTTGACGCGGAGTGGCGCGGAAGGCACCGGCGCCGAAGCGGTCCATGTCGAACCGGCTCGCACCAGTCGCCATCATTTCAATCGCACAGCAGGCCAGACCGAACGTCATCGGCCAGATGCTCGCTTGGCGGGCCCAATTGATCGCTTGTTCGACCGACGTCAGGATCAGATTCTCTTCGAAGCGCCCTTCGATCCAAGGCTTCATCCCGACGGGGGTCGAAAGTGCAGTGGCGGACGGTGTCATAAGTCTCTTTTCCGTGAACGACTTGCGGCTCCGCGGACCTCGCGGCAAACCAAGCTAGTCATTCTATCGCGAACTCATTTCGTTTCAAATTGGCAGCAATCGTGGCCGTCGAGCCGACATTGCGAGAGCCGCATCGGCTGCTCGACCAGCGATTCAAACATCTGTTTCTCCATCGCACAGATCGAACGATCCTGGGCCGCCAACTCAGGATAGGGACAGTCGACCACCCTCAGGACCGGCAACTGGGCCGAACTCCCGGCGGCGATCTCAAGCGGCACCCGGCGATCGGCGAACACTTCTCGCAGCGATTCCATCCGGTCCGACGGCGTCGTTCCGGTCAGGTCTTCGCGATAAAGCTGGGTCATTTGGTCGGCAATCCGCTGCAGCAGGCCGCGGCGGATTTCGTCGTCTTTGACGTTCCGGAGCTCTTGCCACAGCACCTGCGCGAGGTCGGCATAGTTGTTGCCGGCCTGACGCTTGGCCTTTTCCGTCGGTGAATAGCGGTGTTCCGGACGACCCCGGCCCCGTTGTTTGGTCACCCGCTCGACGAGCCCTTGCTTCATCAACCGGTTCAACCGCTGGCGAACCGCCGTGGCAGTCACTTCCGTCGCGGTTGCGGCCTCGGTCACGCTCAACGACCCGCGGGTGCGGATCAGGTCGAGCAGGCGGGCATCGGAGGTTTCGCAGGCGTTGCTCATAGTTTTTTGACCGCGGGTTCAACCTTCGCGGCCAACTGAATGATACGGAGGCCGGGACTTTTCGCAAGGTCCTATGCGAATAATCTGCCGGCAGCGCGAGAAGCCCGCAAATTCGCCTTAACGACGAACGTCGTAAATCCTTGACTTATCGCAAGTTCTTGCGATACCTTGCTCCGCGGTCCCCCCGCTTTCGGAAGGAACCCCGAGGCGTGATAGCAGCCGAATCAACAAGGAACTGCGGATGAGCGGTAAGGAACGTTGGGCGAGCCGGATGGGCTTGGTGCTGGCGATGGCCGGAAACGCCGTCGGCCTGGGGAACTTTCTCCGCTTTCCGGCCCAGGCGGCCAAGAACGGCGGCGGGGCGTTCCTCATCCCCTATTTCGTCGCCTTGGTCGTCCTCGGCTTGCCGCTGATGTGGATCGAATGGACCATGGGACGCTACGGCGGCCGCTTCGGTCATCACTCCGCCCCGGGCGTCTTCGACTCGATGGGCAAACGCTGGTTCTGGAAGTACATCGGCGTCTTCGGACTCTGGTGCAATCTGCTCATCGCGTCGTACTACCTCTACATCGAATCGTGGACGATGGCCTACGCCGGGTACTCGCTCTGGGGCGGCTTCGCTCCGGCAGCGACCGATCCGAAATTCGTCGCCAACTTCTTTTCGTCGATGACCGGCCAGGTCGACAACCAACTCTTCGCGTTTAGCTCGTGGGGAATGGTGCTGTTCGCCGTCTGCATCTCATTCAACGTCTGGATTCTGTCCAAGGGATTGGCGAAGGGAATCGAAATCGTTTCCAAGATCGGCATGCCGCTGCTGATCGTGTTTGCGATGTTCCTGGCGATCCGCGGAATCCTGCTCGCGCCGGGCGTCGATCCCGGGGTCATCGAACATCCGGCCGTCGGTTTGAACTTCGTTTGGCAACCGAAGTACGACTCGCTGTGGGATCCGTCAGTTTGGCTCGCTGCGGCCGGTCAGATATTTTTCACTCTGTCGATCGGCATGGGCTCGATCCATTGCTATGCCTCCTACTTGCGTGAGAAGGACGACATCACGCTGACCGGCGCGGGCGCCGCGTGGACCAACGAATTCTGCGAGGTGATCCTCGGCGGGACGATCCTACTGCCGATCGCCGTCGCCTATCTCGGACTTACCGCCGTCACGGCGATGACGGCCGGCGGTTCCGGTTTCGGGCTCGGATTCATGGTCTTTCCGCAGCTATTTCAGCACTGGGGACCGGGACTCGCGAATGCCGCCGGCTTCATGTGGTTCGGCCTGTTGTTCTTCGCCGCCATCACCAGTTCGCTCGCGATGGGGCAGCCGATTATGGCGTTTCTGCAAACCGAATTCGGCTTCACGCGTCGCGGCAGCGCGATCACCTTCGGTGCGATGCTGTTGCCGCTTTCGCTCCCGGTCGCACTAACGCACGAGAACGCCTTCTTCGGCGACTTCGATTTCTGGGCCGGCACGTTCGCGCTCGTCGTGTTCGCGTTCCTCGAAACGCTTTGCTTCGGCTGGGTCTTCGGTATCAACAACAGTTGGCGCGAGATGATGACCGGTGCGGAACTCAAGGTGCCGACTATTTTTCGCTTCGTAATCAAGTACGTCACGCCGACGTTGCTGTTTCTCATTCTTATCGGCTTCATTTTTAAGCCGAAGCAAGAATGGGGCACCGTCGCCAAATCGCTGTTCACGGGCCAGTCGATCGGCACCTGGGAATGGGCGGGCGACGGCATGATCGGCAAATTACAGCACGCCGATCTTCCCGACCCGGCGACGCTCGGCCCCATCGAGGCCGAGTTTCAAAAGAACCTGCGGACCGCGCGGACGGTTGATCGCCTCATGATGATCGGCGCGTTCGCCGGCTTCTCGTATCTCGTGCATCGCTCATGGAAACGGCGTCGGGCCGAAGGAAAGGTTGCGTCATGACGAACTCTGCCTGGCTGTTTCTTGTGGCTGCTTGGTCGGCGATCATCGTCTGCACCGGCTACTGCTTCAAAAAGCTGCTGTTCTCGGACCGCGACTTCGGCGGCGACGAATAGACTCCGAGAAGCAACTCTTGAACGGAACGCCCTCCGTGGCGTTCCGCGCCCTGCTTAGAAGTTGAATCCACAGGCCGTGCGCAGACCGTACAGCCCCAGGTTGCTCGTGTCGTGGGCCGAGGCCGTGCCGAACGGAAGGATCGACGACGTGCTGCTTCCCGCGCCGTTGCCGACGCCGTACCACATCTGCGCCGTGAGACCGGTCTGCAAGAAGAAGCCGGCCCGGCCGTAGTTGCGATTCCAATCGAGCCCCACTTCCAACTCGGTCATCGGCACGGTAATGTCCGACGAGCTCAAGAACTGCTGGGGGAAAGTGAGAATGCTGTCGAGATTGACCACGCGATTGCCTTGCCCGAAGAGCAGCGCCCCGCGCGCTTTGCCGTAGTAGCCGAGTCGCGGCAAACTGCGCGACGGAATCCGGGCCATGATCGCGGCGGTCGGGCCGAAGACCGCCGCGTTGTGTCCCGCCGTCAGACTCTCTAAGAAGGCGCCGCCGTTGTCGACCAGCAGCGAATCGTACGCTTGGCTGATGTACGCATAGCGACCGCCGCCGGAAAGCAGATACTGCCCGCGGCGATAGGTGAACGCCTTCGTGAACTCGGCGTCGATCGCATTTAGTTTGAGCGTGCTCTTCGCCGACATCACATCGCCCGGCACGTTCGTGGCGCTGAGGGCGTTGCCGATCACGGGCGACAACAGAGCCAACGTGTTCACGCCGTCGAGCGTCTCGTTGACCGCCTCGCTTTCACCGTCGAACGAGAACCATTGCGTACGAAAGCCGAGCCCTTGCTCGCCGGTGTAGCCGAGCCACACTTGCGGGGCTCCCTGCGTCTCCCACTGGAAGCTCCGTTCGGTGATGCCGATCGGGCCGACGCCGCTGCCGAGAAACATGGCCGGATTGGTCGACCAACGCGGCTGCACAAACGACACGCCGACGCCGAGATTCCAACCGCAACGGCCGTCACCGCAGCAATCGCCCCAGGCCGTGCTCACGTTGTTCGAAGAACTCGCTGAAGCAAGCCGCATCGCCTCCGTGGCGACAGGTTGTGCCGGCGCTTCGTCCAGCCACGCCGCGGGCGTTGCAATGGAATCGACCGCAGCCGGATCAAACTCGGGAAAGGCAACGCTCGGCAGAGCCGAAAACAACGGCGACGATTCGACGTACGTCGGCTCCGTTCCTATCGACTCCGCTGCCGCCGGTTCCGCCGACGATTGGGCCGAGGCCGTCGTCGCCAGGTAGCCAAGAACCAGAGCCGCCGCCGCTAGCATCCGGTATTGCATTGTTCTTCCGTCCCGCTCGGTGTGTCAGTTCCGCACGACGATCCCTAGTCGTCATCGGAAGAACCGGCGCAGGTCATCAGACACGCACAATCGCGCGTCGCGGTCTTCGGCACCGTCGCAACCGGCACAAATTACCGAGCCCGCGAACGCGGGCTCTAGCGAGGGAAATAGCGTTCCACGATCTCATGGAACTCGGCGGGGGTCGAGACCTTCGCCGCGTACGTTCGGAACTCGCGCGCTCCCGGGCGACCTTGCGCGTAGCAGCAGGCGTACTTACGCATCAACACGGTCCCCTTTTGCACGCCGAACCGCTGCGTCACCAGATCGTAGTGATACAGCAGCAGCGTCCGCTGCTCTTCCAGCGTTGGATCGGGCGGCACCGGTTCGCCCTTGAGCGCGGCGGCGACTTGTTTGAACAGCCACGGCTTGCCGAGCGCAGCGCGGGCGATCATCACGCCGTCGACCGGGTAACGTTCGAACATCGCAATCGCCTTCTCCGGCGAATCGATGTCGCCGTTGCCGATGAGCGGGATCTTTTTCAGATGCGGTTTGATCTGGGCGATCTTATCCCAGTCGGCCGAGCCGCTGAAGAATTGCGCCGCCACGCGACCGTGACACGTCAGCGCCGCCGCTCCCGCCCCTTCGACCACTTGCGCTACGTCGATGGCGTTGACGCAATCCATCGCGCAGCCGAGGCGAATCTTGGCGGTCACCGGCGTCGGGGCGCAAGCCGCGACGACCTTCTCAATAATCTTGCCAATCCGATCCGGCGTTCGCAGCAAGTACGAACCGCTGTGGGCCGCGACGGTCACCTGCTTCACCGGGCAGCCGAAGTTGATATCGACGACGCTGACGCCGAACTCGTGAGCCAGCTTCGCGCCGACGGCCGCGAGCGTGTCGGGATCGTTGTCCCAAATCTGCACCGCCAGCGGACGGGCTTCTTCCTTCACACCCCACAACCGATCGGGATGCTCTTGGTCGTGCGCTTCCATCGCCAAGAAGCCGCGGGCCGAAATCATCTCGGTCGCCTGCAAACCAGCCCCGCCGAACTCGCGGACGATTTGGCGATAGACGAAGTTCGTGAACCCCGCCATCGGCGCTTGCAGCACCGGGGGATCGACGACGATCGGGCCGATCTTCAGCGGCTTGATCTGCGCGAGCGTACGACCGGTTGTTTCGAGCGTCGATGACATGATGAATGGCTTAGCCGCCGCATCACGCGGCGATGTGAGCCGGTCGTGGACGACCGGGCTAAGCGGCGACGCACGAACGACGATGACTTACCGACGACTCGCGACCGCGTTGCGGCCGACGACCAGCGCGCCGATCAACTCCTGCTTCGGAGTCGAGGCCGGCAGGACGCCCAACGCGTAGTCGGCAATTGCCAGATTATACCGCGTCGTCACATTCAGCAACTCGCACGTCTCGCGAGCCTGCCGATCGACGGCCGACAGAGCGATATGCGCAGTCGTTTGCTGCGAGACAAAGCGATCGACGACCGAGGCGGCGGCCGTGCGGGCCGACAGGACGGCCGAAACTCGCCATTGCAGCGATTCATAGAGCGACGGCAACCGCTCGGCCGCTCGTTGTGAGGTGGAAGTCGACGCCGTCGAGTTCGACGTCGACGAGGCGGACTGCGCGACGGGCTTCGTCTTATAACGTCCGCCGTGCGGCAAGGTGTTCGGCAACAACCAGGGCTCATCCAGCGGTCGGCGCAACTCGTCGGTCAATCGCCAACGCGCCGTTTCCAATGCCGCTAAGGTCGTCGTCCGCTCGGCTTCGGCCGCCAACAGGGCCGACTGCACGCTCGGGTTCGAGCCGCCGACACGTTGCAACGTTTCCATCGTCTGCGACCAAACGCGGTACCGCGCCCGCTGTTCGGCCGCCGACCAATAGGCCGCCAACACTCGCGGTCGCTCCGCACTGGAAACTTGCGACAGGCAATCTTCGAGCGAGATCGCCGTCCCTTGAATCGGCGTCCCTTGCGGATCATACAACGATTCGACGAGTTCTTGCGTCTGCTGAGCCGAGATCCCGGTCGACGCTTCGCCGCCGTAGTTCGTCGTGTGGACGCGATAGCGCGTTTGCGGCAGCGGCGTCGGCAACGTGCCGGCCGGCGGCGAACCCGAAGACGGCGGTGGCGCGAACGGCGGCAACAATCCCGGCGGCGGAGCACTCGGAGTCGTTGCCGAGCTTGTCGGCGTCGCATACGGACTCGACGAACCGGCCGACGACGGTGTAGTTGCGTAGGGATTCGAGGCGACGGTCGGCGCGGGTGCGAGCGTCGGCTGTCCGCGGAGCGGATTCGACGTGGGGGTGCCGCTCGGAGTTCCACCGTTGCTCGTCGCGTTCGCCACCGGCAACGAACCGCCGAACGACGACGCGGGACGTTGCATCTCCGGCGTGATCGGCGGCGGTACCGAGCCCGGCGCAAGCGGAGCGGCATCGTTGGCCGCAGGCAATAATCCCGGCGGTTGTGCTTGCGATTGAGCATTCATCACAGAAGCACTGTAACCGACCGGTGCCGCAAACTGGGGCGACGACAATTGATCGAAACCGGCAGGCAAGGCGTTACTCGGCGGCGCGTTACTCGGCGGCGCGTTGCTCGGCGGGGCGCTCCTCGTCGAGTTGCCCGGGGTGAAGCTATTCAAAGTCGGGGCCGAGATCGGATCAGGTTGCGGCGAGGCCAACGGCGGCGCAAGCGTCGGAGTTCCGAACGACGGCGAGCCCGAGTTCGGGGACTCGATGAACGTCGCCGGAGCCACGTCGACGTCGATGAACGGACCGTCGAACGACGCGTCGGACACCGTCCCCGCCGCCGGCTTGGCGGCGTTCTTGATCAACATGCCGACGAGCGTCGCCGCGCCGATGCCGTCGGGCGCGGCAGTCAGCGCGTACTCGGCGATCTCTTCGTTGTAACGACGGACGGCCGTGATGAACTCGCTCCGCTGTGTGCGGAAGTCGTCGAGGGCCGCAAGTACGTCTTCGGCCGGCAGTTGTCCCCGTTGGAACGCGGCGAAGGCCTGCTCGTACGCGTTCTGCGCCGCCCAAACACCGTCGGCGCGAACGTTCACGACTTGCTGCCGCAGCGGCAACGTTCGGTTCAACAACACGGCACGAGCCGGCGGCGAGCGCCCCGCGAACAGCCGCTCGAATTGCGTCTTGTAAGAACCGGTGTGCGGAACGTCGACCGGCAGCGGACGAACCGCGGCATCGCCGACCCATGCACGCTGAGCGAGATCAAATTGAGCGTCGTACAGGCGGAGCTTGCTCTCATTCAACTGCGCCTGAGCCGTCGCCAACCGCGAGCCGACTTCGGCCGCCGTCGTTTGATTATTCCCCTGCGCGCTCGTCGTCTTTTGCAGATGCTCCAAGAACTGCGTCTGCTGCCAAGCGTAGTGATACTCGGCCACGTCGGCCGCCAAGTTCCAATAGGCGACGACGGCGTCGAGTTGCCGACGACGATCGCCGAGCGACGAAAGCGCTTCGACGAGCGTAACGCTGCGGCCTTCGATCGGGACCGCCTTCGGTATGTCGATCGCCTCGCGCACCAACTCCGCTGCGCGAGTTGAATCAGGGACGACCGGCGCGGCAACCGGAGTCGATGAAGCACCCGAGCTTCCGCCTGTCATGGCTGAACTGCTCGGCGAAGTGGACGATCCGAGCGGCACGGGAGTCGCCATCGGCGCGGAGGTGCTCGTCGGCAAACCGGCGGGCGAACCGCTCGGCGTGTTGCCGGGAGCGACTTGATCGCGGCGCGGCGCGGCAGCAGTGAAGACCGCACTATTCGAAGAGGGATTGCTCGCCGAACTCGGCGGGGGATAACCGGGCGGCGCTGCGGTCGGCGCACCGGAAGTCGGAACTCCGGCCGGCGGATAACCGGGACTCGCCGGCGGCGCGGCATACGCCGGAGGCGAAAGGTTCGCACTCCCCGGCATGGGCGCGGGCGTGGTGTAGTTTGGATAACGATCGCCCGCCGTTTGACCGACGAGCGCGAGCGCGAACAATAACGACGTGACATCCATGACGCGTCTTCCCCCAATAAAAGCGGCTTCTTGCCGGGCAATAAGCTGACGACTCGTCCGGTTTGGGTCAATGTCAACCGCCGGCACGGAGGCACTGCCGGCAGACGCGGCATCTGCTACAACGAACAGCGTGCCGCAATAAGAGGACGCGAACTCCGCTCAGGCCTGCCGTATGCGTTTGCTGCCGACCAAGATCGCGTTCGTCCTCTGCCTCGCCACGGCGACGGTGCTAGCCGTCCGCGTTGCGCGAACGGAACTCGCAGGCTCACCGCCGTTCGGTCGTGACGAATTGCAGGCTTGGCTGACGTCGCCGACACCCGACGAAACGATTGCCATCCGTCGTCGGGCCGCGCGGCAACTCGATCGCGATTTACATGAGCCGTTCGATTGGCAGCCGACGTTCGACCGAATGCCGCCCACCGAACAGTCGGTCTTCGCGGCGAACTGGCAGTCGCTGCTCGTGTTCTTGCTCGAACAACGAGCCGACGCCTATCGCGCGTTGCCGAATCACCGGCGCGAACGATTCTTGGACGCGCAGTTGCTCGACTTGCAAACATGGTACGCCCTCGGCCCGCGCGGCAAGACGACGGGGCTCAGCATGTTCGTACAGTTGCTCGCGCCGATGACGTCGACATCGTCCGGCATCAGCATTGGCAAAGTCTCCGAGTTCACGTCGGCCTTGCAGGGGCGAGTTTTGAA
>CAMCTH010000080.1 GCA_945877965.1 Planctomicrobium piriforme
CGGCGGCCAGCGCGGCGAGCAATTCCGGATTCGACGGCGGGTTCGTGGCCCGAATGTCATCGACCGGATCGACGATGCCGCGCCCCATTACGTCGGCCCAGATCCGATTGACGGCAACCGTCGCGAAGTACGGGTTCTGTTCGTCGATCATCCAGTTGAAGAAGGCGACGCGCGGGTCGGCATCCTCTTCGCTTGCGGCGACGGCAGGCTTCTCGGCCTGCGACGCCAACGATTCGTTCAGCGGCTTCGGAGCGACGTCGGCCCCGGTGAGCGGATGTTTAATGCCGCCGCGGAAGCCGGAGAAGATAAACTCCTCGCCGCCGGAGATCGGAGCACTGATGCCGGTTCCCTTGAAGCCGACTCGCGCGAAGTAGGCGGCCGTGCCGTAGAACTCGTCTTGGCCCCAGACTTCGAACGGATGGTGATGGCAGCGGGCGCAATCGAGTCGCACGCCGAGGAAGAGCTGGCAGATCATCGTTGTGATCTCTTCCGGAGCGCGACGATTGCGGAACATCACCGTCGCGCCGTTGCGGAAGGTGCTGCCGCGAGCGGTCACCAACTCGCGGACGAATTGATCGTACGGCTTGTTCTGGCGGAACGAATCGCGAATCCAGGTGTCGTACGACATCACCGACTTCATGCCGACGTGATACGGATTCGGCCGCAGCAAGTCGGCCCATTTGTTCGCCCAGAAATCGGCATACTCCGGACGTTCGAGCAAGGCGTCCACCAGCTTGGCCCGCTTGTTCGGCGCCTTGTCGGCCAGGAACGTGCGGACTTCGTCGGCGCTCGGCAAGCGGCCGATGACGTCGAGATATGCGCGGCGCAGATACGTCGCGTCGTCGATCGTCTCGGACGGCGTGATGCCGAGTCGTTCGAGGCGTTTCCAAACGAGTTCGTCGATGTAGTTGCGACGCGGTAGTTGGGCGTACAACGCTTTGTCGACCTTACCGGTCTGCGGCACAGCGATATGTACGACGCCGATGTTGTTCATGTAGCGGGCCATCACGGCCGTTTCACCCGGCAGCGAGCCGGCCAAGAGCAAACCGACCGCGTTGACCGACGTGACGGCCGTGTCGTTCGATTGATAGGCGGTCAGGTGCGTGACGTCGCGCGTCGATCCGTCGCCGTACTTGGCGGTCACTTTGATCTGCTGCTTCGCTTTAGGAGCGAGCAGCACGGTCTGCGGTTGGATGTCGATGCCGACGAATTGCGGATCGTCGGCCGTCGTGCGGTGCATCCCCTCGGCGATCCAGCGTCGCATGACTTCGTATTCGGCGCTGCCGACTTCGAACCGCTTGCCGCCGCCGTGCGAGATTTGCCCCGTCGCTTTTTCGAGCAGCAAACTTCGCTCGGGCGAGGTCGGCGAAACGCGACGGCCGCGAGCCTCGACGACGATCGCTTTGTAATCGAAGTCGAAGTCGTAACCGAGCAGCGAGAGTTGGAACCCGTTCTGACCGCGGGCCTTGCCATGACACGGACCGCTATTGCAACCGGCGGCCGTCAGGATCGGCATCACGTCGAGCTCAAACTTGAGCTTCGAGCCGGGGCTCGCGGCAACCACCGGGCTGGCTTGAGTGGATTCACTCGCCGCGACTTCAGCAGCTCCGCACTTGCGATCCGCGATCAACGCGCAGAGTATCGCCCCGAACAGGAGACCAACGACGGAAGCCGGTCGGAAGGCGTGTCGCATCGGCAAGTTAAGGCGGGGGGCAGGCGGGGCGGGCAGGTTCACGCAGTATAAATCATCAACGGTTGCCGAGCCATATAGTCTTCACCTTTCCCGGCGCGACTGAACTCAGCTTACCAACAGACGCCATCACATAGAGCTGCGTCGATATCTCGGCTCATCACCACGCTTTCGTCGCGATTCCCGCCGAATCGACGATCCACGGCGTCCAGCAGAGCGTCACCCGACCGATCGTGACGTCGGTCTTTTTCGGCTGAATGGCAAGTTCCTCGACGGTTAGCGACTCCGGGTCGAACTTGGCCTGCAGCTTCGCAATGTCGGCTTCGACCTGCTGTTCGAGGGCGGCTCGCTTCTCGCGGACCGCCGCCAGTTCGGCCTCGGCGTTCGCGACGTCTCCCTTTTCGCTCGACACCTTCATCGCCTTGCGGACGCTCGTCGCACCGCGACTGACGCTCGAAACGCTCGCCATCTTGCGACCGAAGATCGCGCCCAGCACCGTTTGACCGATCGACAGCACGGTCGACATCGACTGATCTTTGACCTGAGCCTTTTGCTTCTCGACGTTCTGCTCGGCCCGACGTTCTTGATCGACCAACGTCTGAATCTTCGCGGCATACTTCGCGCGCAGCTTCTCGACTTCGGCGTCGCGCATCTCGTGCGCGGCATGTTGCAGTCGGGCTCTAAAATCCCCCTCCGTCTCGCCTGGCTTCGACGACAACTTGAGCGACGTGCACTTCCAGATCGTCAAGCGATAGGTCCGATAAAGGCGTTCCTTCAACGCCTTGGTGAAAGCGGCGTACTTCTTGGCTTGTGCTGCCTCACTGGGAAGTGAGGCATAGCGCGCGTTGCTCTCCGGTTGCGTCAGCAACTCCGGTGGACCCGTTTCGAGCAACTCCGAATCGTCCCACACCGCAATCGGCACCGCTTCCGAGGCGTCGATTCGGGCTTCGTCCAACTGCGAGAGCAGATGCACGTCGCGCCATTCGTCGACCGCCTCTTTGACGGCGACGTAATGCACCCGACCCGACCCGAGGAGAGCCGGCCGATAGACGAGTGAGCAACCCGCGCCGAGCGACGACTGGCAGGCGGCGAACAACTCAGGGACATCGGGCGGCAAAACCGGTCGCGACGATGCGGATGACGTGGGGGCCGGTGTCGCGCTCGCCGACGAGTTCGCTGCTGAGGAACCGCCGGGAGAACTGGAACTCGACGAGTTCGACTTCGCGGCCGCAACGGGCGGCGCACTTTTGCGATCCTTCATCAAACCTGCGATCTGTTCGCGCGTTAGCGGGCCGCGGAGAAACGACATGGCCCAGCGTGATTGGAATACGACCGGCGCATCTTCATGCACGTTGTTCATCAGGAAGACGCGGCTGCCGAGCCCCGACAGAATCGCCTCCATCCGACTCCGGTCAAAGTTCGTCCCCGCGGCAGCCGACGCCCCTTCGAGACCGTCGAGTACCCGGAGTTTATCGCGTTCGGTTTGCAGTCGACCGAGGAACCAAGTGCCGCAGTTCGAGAGTCCCTTGTAATCGAGATCGACCGGGTTCTGCGTCGCCAGCACGACGCCAAGTCCATAGGCGCGCGCCTGCTTGAGCAACGTGAGCATCGGTGTTTTCGACGGCGGATTGGCCGACGGCGGGAAGTAGCCAAACACTTCGTCCATGTAGAGCAACGCCCGCAAGCTCGACGTGCCGGGCTGCGTTCGCATCCATGAGATCACTTCGTTGAGCAACAGCGTGACGAAGAACATCCGCTCGGAGTCGGCCAAGTGGGCAATCGACAAGATCGAGAGTCGCGGCTTGCCGGCCGGCGTGAACAACAGGCGACCGACGTCAAGCGGTTCGCCGGTGAGCCAAGCCTGAAAGCCGGGCGAGGCGAGCAAATTGTTCAGCAGCATCGCCAGTTCGAAACGTTCCTTGCCCGGGAAGAAACTTTCGAGATCGAGGAAGCCGACCTTGTCGAACGGCGGCTGCTGAATCTGGCGAATCAGCGCGCCGAGATCGAGATCGCTGCCGGCTCGCCAGGCGGTGTCGAGAATGTTCGAGAGCAGAATGTGTTCGCGACTCCGGAGCGGATCGCCGTCGACGCCGACCAATGCAAGCAAACCGGCGACGGCGGCTTGAATCCGTTCGCGCAAGGCGTCGGCATCGGCGCGAATTGCTTCCGGCGGAGCGGTGAACGAACGAAGCACGGTGATCGGCAAGCCCGCATTGCCGCCGGGGGTGTATACGGCGACGTCGACCGCATCGCGATAGCGTTGGATCCGCGCGGCATCTTGTCCCCAGGCGGCCAAACCTTCGCGCCATTGCTTTGCCGTTTGCTCGGCGAGTTCTTCGAGCGACACGCCCTTACGCGTTGCGTCGGCCGGATCGAGCCAGGGTCGAAACTCTTCGGCACTTTGCCCCGGGAAGGCGAGCAGCAAATTGCCGAGGTCCCCCTTCGGGTCGATGATGATCGCCGGGACGCCGTCGATGGCGGCCTCTTCCAGCAGCGCGAGGCAGAGCCCCGTCTTGCCGCTGCCCGTCATTCCGACGCAAACGGCGTGCGTCGTCAGATCCTTCGAGTCGTACAGCAGCAGTTCGTCGAGCGGCTTCTTTTGCTCGAGATCGTACTTCTTGCCGAGATAGAAGACGCCCAGCTTCTCGAAGTCTTGCATGTCCGGCGACGGCTTTCCGAGAGAAATGTGTGCGATGTGCGAGCGACGCGCGGCCCGCATTATATCTCTCGCGCCGGGAAGTCGCTCGGCAAAAAGAATCGGACCGATACACCACGGGGATGTATCGGTCCGATTGGTTAAACTTTAACGAATACCGACGACTACAGGACGGCCGGCTTGGCCGAGGGGGCGACTTTCTTAGGAGCCGGGGTCGGCAGTGCGGACGGCGGTTCTTTTGCCGCCGGAGTTTTGGCGGCCGGGGCTTCGACCGGTACCGCACAGCCCGGCACCCAGACGCGGATCGTCTGCTGGACTTCCTTCGGCACCATGCGGCAAACTTGCACCTGCACTTCGCGTTCGACCTTCGTCGGCACCATGACGGTGTACTGTTCCGACTTGGTTTCCTCGACGCACTTGTACTTCGTCACATCGTACGAACGAGTGCGCTTCTCGGGTACGCAGATCGTGTACGGCACTTCCTTAGTCACTTGCTCGGCGACCGTTTCGCAAACCTGCACGGTGCGGGTCCGCTGCTCGGGCTTGCAGACGGTGACGGCGTACTGATAGTTCTGCGGCACCAGCTTGGTTTGCAGGACGGTTTGCTGCACTTGCTCATGCACGATGCTCGGCACCCAAACGCGGATGCACTGCGTCGTCATCGGCGGCGGGGCGCACGAACCACACGTTCCGCAACCGCCGCAGCTGCGACGGTAACCATAGCCGTAACCGTAACCATAGCCGACGCACGGAACTTGGATCGTTCGCGTTTCCCAGTGGCCGCGATCGACGCAGACGGTGCGGGTGTACGTCACCGGCTCACAGACCGGAACCTGACGAACGCCTTGGCGCAGTTCTTGGTGCGGCACCATAACGGTGAAGGCCTGGGTGACTTCCTTCGTCACCGGCTTGTAGACGGTCTGCGTCACTTTGCGCATCTGCGTCTTTTGAACCATGACGACGTATTCTTGCGTCAGAGTTTCTGTGTACGGAACGCGCTTAGTCACGTTGTACGAGCGCTCGCGCGTCTCGGGCTTCATCACGCACTCGACGACCTTGCGCGTTTCGGTCACCGAGGTCGGAACGTAGATCGTGTTGGTCACGGTGCGGTCTTCATAGTGACCACCGATCGTGGCACACGGCGCACATTGAGCGGTCGCGCCGCACGACGGGGGGGCACACCGCGGACCAGCGTGGCCCCGGCGGAAAATGCCAGCTTCGGCCGAAGTCGCCGACAGGGCAACCAAGCAACCGAAGAGAGTAAAACGATACAGCCTGTTGCTTTTCACAAGATGCTCCTTTGGCCGCTGCAGTAGCCCCCGAAGCTCGCTAAGTTAACAAAAAGAAGACTTAGCCTGGTCAGCTGGGAACCTTAGGAAGAATATAGCAATCACGACGGGGATTAAAATAGCGTGCCTGGAAAATCTAGCGGGGAGATAGCAAACTCGATCTCGTGCAGTTACCGCCCTTTTGGCGGGGCACAAGTGTCGCGGCTCGCCGATTAGTTCTTGCTGAAATCAGGCGGCCATTTGGGGCTCGGTCCGGTTTCGGTCCCGAGAGCCGCGCTCCCCGCGCTCGTTCGCAGGTAGCGCAACAGCCGTTCGCAGCGCCGATCGACGTTCAATTCTTCCAGTAGGGCGCATTTCTCGGGAAGCGGCATCGTCAGCGTGTAGGCGACCAAGTCGGTCAGCATTCCTAGCGACACCTCGGCCCCGAGCAGTTCCTGAAGTTGCTGATGGACCTCGGGCATGTTCGGCAAGATTCGCTCGAACGATTCGATCAGTGAGCGCTGCTTCGCCGTGCGACGATGGACGTCGGCGGCCGGATATTCGTCGTCGAGCAAGTTCACTTTCGCTTCACGAAACAGCTTATTCGGGGGCAACTCGCGGACGATCTGCACCCGCTTGAGTCCGGCGAGCAACACGTTGTAGCGTCCCCCTTCGATCTGCTGATGCGTGACGATGCGCCCCAAACAGGCAGAGGTACGGAGCGGCGGGCGACCGTCGTAGTCCGTCTCCCAGCCAGGCGCCAACACGGCCATCGCAATCAAGCGATCATCGGCCAGCGATTCTTCTAACAGGGCACGATAGCGGGGCTCAAAGATGTGCAGCGGTTGCAGCACGTGCGGAAACATGACGAGGTTCGGCAGCGGAAAGAGGCGAACTCGTCCCCCGAACGCGGCCGCATCGAACGTGAGATCCTCGCCGGAGGGCATGGCTATTCCGCCTCGGGGCTCGCCGCAGCGCTCAACTCGGGGCTCGGCGGCGGGTCGAGATGGATCTCGGGAATGTCGTCGGCCACGATCTCCAACTGCGGAAACTCTTCTTGGCTATCGATCACGCGTTGGAAGCAGAAGGTCATTTGCTTCACAAACGCGTCAAGATCGAGGCCCATGTGCTTCGGGCGATACGCCTCCAAGTAGCTGCAGCTGCCGTAATAGACCTTTTTCGCCCCGCGGATGTTGCCGTTGCAAAAATGATGCAGGGCGACGGCCGCTTGGATGAGTCCCTGATAGAACTTGCGCGACGGGCCGAAGTCTTCTTGCCACAGTTCTTCCCACGATTCGTGGCTTTCGAAGAACTCGCACTGATTAAACAGTTCGATTCCGCGGAGATACAGCGGCGAGTATTCGACCGTGTCCATCGTCGCACCGACATCGCACACAGCGGCGCGATGCTCTCCGAGATCGTCGTGGGGGCAGCCAAGCGAACCTAACACGTTGCCGCAGAACGGTCAAACGCCGTAAATCGCGATTCCTTGACAGCCGCCGGCAAGCGGCGAGAATGCAGCGTCGCGGACGACGCACTTTCGTCCCGAGCCCCCTCGCAATAGAGCAGGACTCTCACGGATGGCCGTCGATGCAGCACGAAAACGCCGCGCGCGTGAAACGGCCCGACGACTGGCGCAGCTTTACGGCGACGCCGAGTGCGCCCTGCACTTCGACTCGCCGCTCGAATTGCTCGTCGCCGTAATCCTGTCGGCCCAATGTACCGACGTCCGCGTGAACATCGTCACGCGCGATCTGTTCAAGCGCTACCGCTCCGCCGCCGACTACGCGAACGCGCCGATCGAGGAACTCGAAGAGGCCGTCCGTACGACCGGTTTCTATCGCAACAAAGCGAAGAACATTCAGGCCTGCTGCCGCAAGCTCGTCGAACGTTACGACGGCGATGTTCCACAAACGCTGGAAGAGTTGGTCGATTTGGACGGCGTCGGGCGGAAGACGGCCAACGTCGTGCTCGGCACCGCGTTTGGGATTCCGTCGGGCGTCGTCGTCGACACGCATGTGACGCGGCTCTCGAATCGCCTCGGGCTGACCGAGAACACGGATGCCGTGAGGATCGAACACGATCTGGCGGCGCTGTTGCCGAAGAGCGAGTGGATCAACTTTAGCCATCGCCTGATTTGGCACGGCCGACAGATTTGCAACGCGCGCAAGCCGCTGTGCAGCGAGTGCGGGCTCGAATCGATCTGCCCGAAGATCGGCGTGAAACCGGCCGTCTCCGCCAAGAAGACGCCGACAAAATCCAAACTGTCGACGAAGAAAACGCCGCCGAAACCGAGTGCCACGAAACTAACGCGGACCTCGTCCGCCGGGAGCCGTCGATGATTCTCTCCGGTCAAGAGATCAAGAGCCAACTCGGCCAGAACATTCTTATCGAACCGTTCGCCGAGAAGAATCTGAATCCGAACAGCTACAACCTCACGCTGCACGACGAGCTAATGACCTATGAAGAGGTCGTGCTCGACATGCGGCGCGCGAACCGCGTGCGGCGGATTTCGATTCCGCCTGAGGGGCTGACGTTGAGCCCAAACCAACTTTATCTCGCCCGCACGATCGAGCGGACGGAGACGTACAACCTCGTGCCGATGATCGAAGGGCGTTCGTCGATCGGGCGGCTCGGCTTGTTCGTGCACGTCACGGCCGGATTCGGCGACGTCGGCTTCTGCGGCCATTGGACGTTGGAGATGTTCGCGGTGCAGCCGGTACGCATCTATCCGGGCGTGCCGATCTGCCAGATCTTCTATCACCAGATCGCCGGCGAGATTAACAACTATCGCAGCGACAAGTATCAGAACAATCACGACATTCAGCCGAGCTTGCTTTTCAAAGAGCTGAATCCCGAAAGCGAGCAAGACCCGCAACTGAAGCTCGACTTCGGCATGGAACGATCGCACGCTTAGCGGACGCGATGCTATCCGGTTTGTTGCTCGATGAAACGTCGTTGCGATCGCAATGCGCCGACCATGGCCTGACGACGGTTTTTCCGTTGCAAGCATCGCCGTGTCTTCGTGAACTTCGTTCCGTTTTTTTGCATGACACCGCGTGCGAGTTAGTTGCGCCGCTTGCGAACGCTCGCGCTCTTTATCGCACTTTCACGACGGTCTCATGATGCTTCGCACGGCTGCGACGGGTTTGCGCAGTAGTTGAGCAGACGTAACGGCCGGCAGTTTGCGTCGACCTCGCGCGCAACTCTCATGACCGCCCCGCACATGCGATCGCGCAGACATTATTTGTCGCGGCCGGCACCGCAGTTGCATTAGTGTGATTGCATTCACCTTTCCCACTTACTCGACACCGGTTGAGAACCTGTCACCCATTTTTCTGAGTCCGGGGCGTTCGCCCCAGCCCAAGGAGGGCTTTATGTTCGGATACCTGATCGACATGGACGGCGTCATCTATCGCGGCAACGAATTGATTCCAGGAGCGGACCGCTTCATCAATGAGTTGCGGAGTTGCGATGTTCCGTTCTCGTTCCTTACCAACAACAGCCAGCGGACGCGACGCGACGTCGTCGTCAAGCTGCAACGACTCGGCATGGAGGTCGAAGAGAGTCACGTCTTCACCTGCGCCATGGCGACGGCTCGTTACCTCGCTCGTCAAAAACCGAACGGCACCGCCTTCGTTATCGGCGAAGGGGGATTGCTCAACGCTTTGCATGCGAACGGCTACTCGATCGTCGACAAAGATCCCGACTACGTCGTCGTCGGCGAAGGCCGCACGTTGAACTTCGAGATGGTCGAAAGCGCGCTGCGGATGATCCTCGGCGGCGCGAAACTGATCGCAACCAATCTTGATCCCAATTGCCCGACGCAACACGGCATGCGCCCCGGTTGCGGGGCGATCGTCGCCATGCTCGAAGCGGCGGCGGGGGTGAAAGCGTTTAGCGTCGGCAAGCCGAGCCCCGTCATGCTCCGCGCAGCCCGGAAAGAGATCGGCCTCAATACCGATCAAACGATCGTCATCGGCGACACGATGGAGACCGACATTTTGGGCGGCGTGCAACTCGGCTTCAAGACGATCTTGGTGCTGAGCGGCGGCACGAGCCTCGGCGACTTGCCGCGCTACGCTTATGGACCTGACAAGATCGCGACGTCGATAGGCGAGTTGTGCCACAAGGCACTCGAGCGCGAATTCGGCGGCGCGACCGAACCGGTTGCTACTGTTCCATATCAAGCAGCGCCGTTGATTGCCGCCAAGCCGATCCCGACCGTCGTCCGCGCGAAGCGCCGGCCGCGGCGAGTAAAAGAGGCGGCCTTGAGTTAGAGCAGGCTTAACTATCTGCGAGAGAACGGCGGGGTTCATCCCCCGCCGTTTTCGTTTCTCCGCCGCGGGGCAAGAGTCGTCGCGATTACATCACGGCGAAGTAGTTGTCGACGGCGGCGTCGAAGAACTCGACCGTCATCTCCGGCTTCTGCCGCAGATAATGGCACATGTTCTTGATCTGCATCAGCAGATCGCGCGGCTGGCAACAACGGAACGGACGGTTCACGCCGAGATAGTGCTTGTTCACCAGATGGTCGACGGCCGCTTCGTGGTGTTCGAAGCCGAGTTTCTCAGCCATCAACTTCATCAACTCGCGATACTCTTCTTCCGTCGGGTCCGGTACTTCGATTTTGTACGGGATGCGGCGAAGGAACGCGTCGTCGACCAGTTGCTTCGGCTCCAGGTTGGTCGAAAAGATAATCAGCTGATCGAACGGGACCTGAATCTTCTTGCCGTTCGGCAGGTTCAAGAAGTCGTAGCGCTTTTCGAGCGGCACGATCCAACGATTGAGCAATTGATCCACGCTCATCCGCTGTCGGCCGAAGTCGTCGATGACCAGCGTGCCGCAGTTGCTTTTCAATTGCAGCGGCGCTTCACTGATGCCGGTCGAGCGATTGAGCGTTACTTCCAGCGAGTCCATCGTCAATTCACCGCCGGCAATGATCGTCGGGCGACGAATCCGAATCCAGCGGCGGTCGACGTGGCGACTGTCAAAAATCCCCTCGGCCTTTTCGAGCGGCATCACCTCGTGATTGCTCGGATCGAAGAGGCGAATGATTTCACCGTCGATGCTGATCGAGCGCGGAATCCAGATCGCGTCGCCGAAAGCCCGTGTGATCCGCTCGGCGATGCTCGTCTTGCCATTGCCCGGTGCGCCGAACAAAAAGAGGCCGCGCCCTGAGTTGATCGCCGGACCCAATCGCAGCAGCATCTTCTTGTTCATCAACAAGTCTTCGAATGCTTTATGCAAGTCGTCGGCGTCGGGATGCTTTTTCGTGAGCGACTGTTTGCCGACGCTCGCGATGTAATCGTTGAGATGGACGGGGGCCGATCCGAAGTAGGTGCAATGCTCGGCCAAGCGTCGAGCCTTCTCGCGCCCCATCTCAGTCAGTTGATAATGGTAATCGCCCGCAATCGACGACCCGCGGTAGATAACGAGTTGGTCCGTTTTCAATTGGAACAACAATTCGTCGACGAGTTTGAACGGCAGTTTCATCTGCTCGGCCACATCGCGGCCCGTGCCGCTGCCGGCCGAGAGCAGGTACTTGAGCGCGATGTTTTCGGCCTCGGCCTCGTTCAGCTTCGCTTCGCGAAACGTGCGAGGCTCGATCGGAATGAACTCGTCGTCGTCCGCAGCCTGGGTATCGGCCGGGATCGCCGGACTTACGTCAGGGACTTCGACCGGAGGAGTTTCGACGACGGCGGCGCGTTGCACCGGCGGCGGTTCAACCGCGGCGGGACGTTGCATCGGCGGCACCATTGAAGCCGGCGAGCTCGACGTCGTCGCGCTCTTGCCGGCCATCTGTTTGATGCGGCCCAGCAGTTCTTCCAACTTGGCATCGGCGCTCTGGCCGCCGCCCGAAACGGGCGACATTCCGCTAACAGTGCCTGCTGGTGATCCGCCGAGCGCCATATCTTCCTCAGCCTTAACAAAGGGTAAGCCTGTCGCGGCGCAACTCGATCGACCTCGCCGTCTAATGACGGCGCTACGAGCGGCACGGCTACATTGCCCTGAGAAACTTAGTTCGTAGGGCCTTCCGGTCAAACGCCTGGCTGCTTCTAAGCAGCGGCTTGCCACCAATCATTCACAGTCGCGATCAAAGTATCGGTTGTGATGATCGTAGCGACGCCGTGCCGCAGTCGACCGCGACTCCCCCTCCGATCCGCGAAAAAAATCGCATGGCGAGCGGATTCTTGACGTGACCGACAGAAGTCCAAGTTAGTCAGGAATAGTGAAGACTTCCGTTATTGCTGAGGAAAATGACTGGTTTTGTCTATTGGATTGGGCGCCTGGCGCTAGACTGTCGGAGTGACTCGAATTGGGCTGATTTACCGGACGGAA
>CAMCTH010000081.1 GCA_945877965.1 Planctomicrobium piriforme
AACACCGCCGCCTCCCGTCGTCGCTTCCTGCAAACCTGTGCGGCGATCGCGGCAACCGGTGCTTTTGCGAAACCCAATTTTGCCGCCCCCTCCCCTGCTCCGCTCGACGACTTGATCGCGTCGACGTCGGTCGAAGTGATTTTTCGCGGCACGCTTGGGCCCGATCGCAAGCCGCAGGGGAAAACTTGGTTCAGCACCCGCTGCTGCATGGTCCCGAATCAATCGCAAGATGAGAAAGTACCGCCGACCGCGCTGATGTTGATGGCCGAGATCAGCGGCAGCGATTACTTCGGGCCGGTCATGCAGACCGAATCGGCGGACCTCGGCAATTCTTGGAGCACGCCGACGCCCGTGCCGGGACTCGGTCGTCGGGAACTGCACGACGAAAGGAAAACGCAGATCACCGTCTGCGATATGGTTCCCGAGTTTCATGAGAAGTCCGGGACCGTGCTCGCGATGGGGCACGACGTTTACTACCGCAACGGCTCGCTCATCCATCCGCAACCGCCGCGCAAGTCGGTGTACCTCGTACGTCGCGCCGACGGCAGTTGGTCGCCGCTGCGTAACTTGGAATGGAACGATCCGCGCGGCGCGTTCATCTACACCTGCAACTGTGCGCAACGAATCAACTTGCCCGACGGCGATGTGCTGGTGCCGCTTTCCGTCGGCGCGAATTCCGACGGCCGCAGCGCCCTGACGGTCCGCTGCTCGTTCGACGGCGAGCAACTCACGGTCCGCGCGACGGGCGAAGAACTCAAGATGCCGAAGGGGCGAGGGTTCCTCGAACCGTCGCTCGCGCAATTCGGCGGACGCTACTTCCTCACGCTCCGGGCGGAAGACCAACACGGCTACGTCTGCGTCGGCGACGACGGCCTCGCCTGGTCGGAACCGACGGCATGGCAGTTCGACGACGGGACGCCGATCGCGATGTCGACCACGCAACAACGTTGGCTCGTCGGCGAGCACGGGCTCTATCTCGTCTACACCCGCAAAGATCCCACGAACACGGGCGTGATGCGCTGGCGTGCGCCGCTCTACACGGCGCGAGTCGATCCACAAACCTTGCGACTCGTTCGCGCGACGGAACGGATCGTCGTGCCGCTGGCCGGCGACGGTGTGCAGGGGGGCAAGCATGTGCCGCACCTGGGGAACTTCCACGTCAACCGTGCGACGGCCGGCGAATCTTGGATCACCGTCGGCGATTATTCGGTCTCGAACTTCCGCGGCGACACGCGGCTGGCGCGAGTCGCCTGGTCCGGCGTGGCCAAGCCTTGACCGCGCGCGGTTAAAAAACCACCGTCGACGTAGCCCGCCGACGAATCGAACCGTTCATTCAGCTAGAAAACGAAGCGACGGCGAGGATTGGATCACGCCGGCACGCTCGTTGCTTGAGGCATCGTCATCCGCGTATTTCGACGCGTTTACGAGAACAGCCAAGGAGAAGCATCGATGTCTGCCACGATTGCATCACGCCGCCCCGTGCGTGCCGGTTTCACGCTCATTGAATTGGTCGTCGTCCTGATTATCATCGCCACGATCGCCGGGTTCGTCATTCCGCAGATCGGCATGATCAGCCGCACGTCGGACATGGCCGCCACGGCGAAGACGCAGTCCGACCTGTCGAGCAACATCCAACTATTTTTCACCCTCCAGAAGCGCTACCCGCAAGGCTTCGATTCGCTGCTCGACACGGGCGGAGCCTTGTACTCCGCCGACACGACGAACGCCGACACGCAGACCCGCGGACTCCCCTACTCCGGCGCCGACGGCACACTTCTGCAAGCGCAACTGACCGCGACGAACCTGACCAACGCCACGAACGCCGAGTACATGCGATCGTTTACCCGCTCGGGCTTCGATTGGGTCTATGATCACGACACCGCGGTGATCAACTCGAACAACTCCGCCAACACGTTTCGCGGCCTGATTGCCGACGCCAACGGCACGGGAAACACGGCCCCGACGTCGATCAACATCGCCGAAGTGACCGGCACAGCGCTGCTCGCGAAACTCGTCCCGCAAGGGCTGCAAGCGAACCGCGAACGGATCGTCGCCGTCGGCATCGGCCCGAAGAACTCGGCCATTAGCAAGACGCTGACGAACTCACCGACGTACCCCGGCGCCGACGGTAAGTACTATGCTCGCTACATCGCGTACTTCAAGGTCTATGCCACCGGCGAACGGGCCACGCTCGTCGGCACTTCCGACAGCTACGGCCGCACGCCGGATTATTCGCAGCAGCAATTCAACGAGTCGCTGCCCGACGGCGGCCGGCAAGGCTAGTTGCATCGTCGCCTCGCAGCCGTTATGAATCATCGCTCGCCGGCGACGCACTGCCGGCGTCGCCGGCGTGGCGATGATTGGCTGAATTCGCGACGGTCTTCACTCCGATAGAAGGAGTAATCGCTACCGACGGCAAAGTCGCCGCTCGGCCTGCGGATCGTCCCGCCAACGACGTCCGCGCGATGCAATTCATGAAGACCGCCGCGTTGTAAGGGGTGAACGAATGCGCCTGTTAAGCTTCCGCATGCTGCTACTGACGTTGATCTTCGCACTCCCCGCTGCGGCGGCGAGTATCGTCGCGGCGGCAGGTCCGTTCGTTCCCGGCACCGGCTCGCCCGTCCCGGAAGTGGGCGACGACTTCGAAGACGCCGAATGGGACTTCGTGCCGAATTGGCCGAAGAGCAGCTACGAAAACGACAAGCGCACGCGCAACCCCGGCGGCTTCTCCAAGAACGGCCGCTGGTTCGAACCGTCGAAGCGCGGTCAGCCCGACTATGTGAAGCGCATCGAAACGCCGCCGGGCGGTCTGCCGGGAAGCGAAGGCTCGCTGCTGTTGCGGACGTTGCAATCGGGCATCCCGGGCAACCCCAGCAACCAGAATCAACAAGACGACTTCGTCGCCAACGTGACGCGCCGACTCGGCGTGACGATTCCGGTCTACAACGAACCGAGTGTTGTGACGCGGCTCTACTTGCCGCCCGTCGATCAATGGGAGAACCGCAGCGGCAGTCAGTTCGCCTTTCGCGCTGGTTGCCGCGGTCTGAAAGACGGCGCGCTCGAAGAGTACTGGCCGGGCATCTTCGTGCAATTCCAAAGTGAGACCGACAGCCGCACCCAACAAGACGCCGCATTCTTCGTGATCCGGGCCGACGGTCGCGGCCGCGACATTCGCGGACCCGAGATCACGCAAACCGGTTGGTGGACGCTGGGGATGTCGTTCACGATGGACGGCAAAGTGCACTACTATCTCAAGCCGGGCGTCGACGATCTGACCGCCGAAGACTACATCACGACGTACATGCCGTACTCGATGCCGTGCCGTCAGTTCGACACGATGTTTTTCGACTGCTTCAATCGCGACGACGGCAAGAGTTGGTCGACGCCGTTCGTGATCGACGATCCGTCGCTGTACGTCATCCGCGGTTACGAACAACTGACGGCCGGCTACAACCGCCGCCTCGCTTCGCAAAAAGCGGTAAGTCAACAAAACGTTACATCGGCGAAGCGGTGAGTTGGCGGCGGCGAACTCGGTGTGAGTTCCGCCGTGCGGCGTCGGGCGGGCGGAGGGTGCGAAAAGTCGTTAAATCGGGCTAAAACCGGCCTGATTTGCGGCCGTGGCTCAGCATTTGCCTTGCCTTAGCAAGCCTCGCTAGGCAAGATGGTGCCATGCTAGCTTACGAGCCCCACCGCTGCGGACTTCGCTTTCGCAGACCGCTTTTTGCCGCCGTTTCGCTCCTCGCCCTGTTCGGTTCCGGTGCGACTTCGGCTCGCGCGCAAGAGGCGTACAACACCCTCTCGCAGGGTGTCGGCCTGTTGAACAACGACCGCCCGACCGAGGCATTGCCTTACTTCGATAAGGCCCTCGCGCTCGACGCACGGATGATGTCCGCCTATCGCTACCGCGGCACGGCTCGGCAAGAGTTGAAGGATTACGACGGCGCGATCGCCGACTTCACGTTGTTCTTGCAAACCTCGCCCGACGACTCACTGGTCCTCGTCCGTCGCGGCAAGGCGCTGTCGGCCAAAGGCGAACGCCAGAAGGCGATGGACGACTTCAACAACGCGGTTCGTTATCATCCCGACTACGCCTATGCCTTCGTCGGACGGGGCGAGTTCTTGCTCGAGCAAGGGGACCATCGCGGCGCGATGGACGATTTCAATCGCGCCCTGCAATTGAATCCGAACGAAGCGGCGGCGTACGTCGGTCGCGGCAATGCCTACGCCGCGGTCAATGACTTTGCCAAAGCCGTCCCCGATTTCGATCGGGCTTTGCAAATCGATCGGACCGACTACTTCAAGTACCTGCTCCGCGGTCGCGCTCGCAAGCGCGGCGGCGATATGAACGGGGCGATGACCGACTTCGACTACGCGATCAACATGCAGCCCCGGCTGCCGCAAGGCTACATCGATCGCGGCAACGCTTGGAACGACCAGAACCAATACGAACGGGCTGTCAAAGATTACGACCAAGCGATCTCGCTCGATCCGCGGAGTGTGCTGGCCTGGAACAACCGCGGCAGCACCCGCCGCATTCAACGCGACTACCTCAACGCCCTCGCCGACCTCGCGCGGGCCATCGAACTCGATCCGACGTTCCTCGACGCCTACAAAAACCGCGCGCGGACGTACGAAGATCAAGGCCAAGGCGATGCGGCGGTCGCCGAGTACACGAACATCCTCGCGAAGCAACCCGACGACGTCTTCGCCCTGCTCCGCCGCGCGGCGGTGCGGCAATCGCAAGGCAAGCTCGACGATGCGCTGGCCGACTTCAGCCGCGCGCAAACGTTGTCGCAACGCGACCCGCAGATCTTGATGTATCGCGGCGGGGCCTGGCTGTTGAAACAAGATTGGGATCGCGCGATCGCCGACTTCACGGCCGCCCTGCAATTGAATTCGAATCTCCCCGAGGCGTACTTCAACCGCGGCTATGCCTGGGAAGAAAAGAACGAACCCGATCGGGCCGTCTCCGATTACACCAAAGCGATCGAGTTGAACCCGAACGATCCCGAGTTCTATCTCAACCGCGGCATCGCGCGCGAATCGCAGCAAGACTTCAACGGCGCGATCGCCGATTACGATGCCTCGCTGAAGTTGAACGATCGCAATGCCCTGACGTACTACAATCGCGGCAACGCTCGGCAGCAGCTCAAGCAATTCGATCAAGCCGTGATCGAGTACGAGAAGGCCTTGGCGCTCGACCCGCAATTGGCCTGGGCTTACGCCGGACGCGGACTCGTGCGATTGGCGCAGAACCGGACGTCGGAAGCCGACGCCGATTTCACGAAAGCCCTGAAGCTCGACCCGCCGCTCAAGCCGGAACTCGACGCACGCATTCGCGAAGTGCAAAACCGCAAATAGTCGCGCGAGCTACGCAGCGCGGCGAACTGCGGCCGGTGCTGCGTCGAACTTGGCGGTACTTGTATCGTCGATCGCGGTTGCATAGGCACTCACCGCCGGACGTCGCGTCGTCGCGAGCATACCCAACAGCAAGAGTTGGCAGAGGGTGTGCATGTGCCAGCTCAGCAGCAAGTAGTACGTCTCGCGGCCGACCAACTCGCGATTGATCACGACGACCATGAAGGCGTAGAGGCCGAGCCCGATCTGCAACGTCCGATCGCGCAATCCCGTCGAGCGATAACGTTCGACGAGCAGCCAAGTGCAGGGCAGCACCCACGGCAAGTGCTGCAGCCACGTAACCGGCGAGAAGAGCGTCATCATGATCAACAGGCCCGCGAACTCCGAGAGTCGCGCCGGATCGTGCGGCCCTTGATACGGCCGCCACGTCTGCCACGCGAACGCCGCCAATAGCGCGAGCATCACGCCGCCGGTGATCGCCCGGGCCGTGCGCGGTTCGAGATCGAGCACCGGCACGTCGAGCGGATGATCGAGCTTGCGTCGATCGTCGGGTGCGTACGTCGTGAGCAACCGCTCGAGCGCGGGCTTCAGCGCCTGATTCTGAATTCGCTGCTCGTTGTGATCGCTCTCGCCGCTGAGGGCGCGGATCGCCACGCTCGTCGTCCATTGATACTGAGCCGTCCACCATGCCTGCGGCCCCATCCAGACGGCCGGCAGCGCGATCCACGCCGCCGTCGCCAACCCGGTATAGAACGCGAGCCGGAACTGTCGCTTCCAGACGAAGAACGGCAACAGCAGACCCGGCGTCATCTTCAGGGCAATGGCGAGGCCGAACCACGCGGCGGCCCAACGTTCGCGCGATTGCCAAAGACAGTACGCACCGCCGATCAACATCGCGAGTAAGATCGTGTGCGGCCCGGCGTCGTCGAGATCGCGAATGATGTAGTGCGCCGCCAGCAATAGCGCCAGGGCTGCGAGCGTGAACCATTCGCGGGGCGAACGTTCGGAGCCCGGCGTCATTCGCTTGAGCCAAACGACCGTGAGTGCCAAGCAACCGAGGGCCGCCAGGCTGCGCCAGATCGAAGCGATCCAAGCGGGCGTCAGCGCCGACGGCATATTGTAGAGGGCCGTGATCGGCATGTAGTTGTAACAGAGCCCTTCGGCGTAAAGCACGTCGCCGCGGAGCAACTCGGCCCCGAAGCCGCGCAGCACGTCGAAATCGCCGACCTTGCGCGTCCGGTGATACGCCGTGATGCCGACGTGCACGCAAAGAATGAGCGCGATGACGACGGCCAGCCGCCGCTGGTGGATGGTGAGTTGGCGAAAGAAGTCGCGCATCGAGATCCTACTCGCGGAAGTGAGTCATGAAGGACTGACGACGATAGCGTCGCCGGCCCGGCGCCCCAAGATGAGTTTGCCGGAGCGACTTCACGCAACGTGCCGGCAGCGCAGGCGTTCGCAACGCAAACCGGCTTCCAAGGCGATAAATCTCGGATTAATCCTGGTCGTTTATCGCTCAACGTCTCCATTCGCGGCGAATCGACGCAGCGCGACGAAGTGAACTCCGCCTGCACGAGACGTCTCGCGGTTAAGATGCGCCTTCTCACTTCGCCATTCGGCTTTCACCTCGGACGTTGCTCATGTTGATTCGCGTCGGCTTCGATATCTCGTTTCATTTCCCTGCGCCGACCGCGATGGTCTTCATGCTCTATCTCCATCCCTCGCGGCAGTCGTCGGTGCGCCAGCCCGAGCGACTGACGATCGATCCGCAGGTGCCGATCACGGAGTTCCACGACGGCTTCGGCAATCGCTGCGGGCGCGTGTTCGTTCCGGCGGGGAACGTGAAGCTTCACGGCGAAGCGGTCGTCGAAGATCACGGCCGGCCCGAGCAGCAACTCTGGGACATCCAGCAGTGGAACGTGCAAGACTTGCCTCACGAAGTGTTGCCGTATCTCTATGCCAGTCGCTACTGCGAAGTCGACAGTGAGTTGAAGAACACGGCCTGGGCGATGTTCGGCCAGATGCTGACCGGCTGGCTCCGCGTGCAGGCAATCTGCAACTTCGTCCATCAGCATATTCGCTTCGACTACCAACAAGCTCGCGCGAACCGGACGGCACTCGAGGTGTATCGCGAGCGGGCCGGCGTCTGTCGCGATTACACGCACTTGGCGATCGCGTTCTGCCGCTCGCTCAACATTCCGGCGCGTTACTGCACCGGTTACCTCGGCGACATCGGCGTCCCGACGTCGGCGCAACCAATGGACTTTAGCGCTTGGTTCGAAGCGTATCTCGGTGGCGAGTGGTATGCGTTCGATGCGCGGAACAATTTGCCGCGCGTCGGCCGGGTGCTGATGGCCCGGGGTCGCGATGCGGCCGACGTGGCGCTGACGACAATCTTCGGCCTGAACACGCTGACGTCGTTCCAAGTGATCACGCAGGAACTCCCGGTCGGCGTTTCCGTCTGACGGTCGGCGAGACGGTGCGGCGGCGCGGCCAAGAAATCGTTGCTTCGCCGGCGGGTCGAGGGGACAATACGCGCTGTCGCCGTTCGACATCCCGCCCCGGTTCCCTCGCAGGATTTACCGCCATGAACGTTTCGCTCTCCTCCGCCTTGCGCGCGCTGCTGCTCGTCGCGTGCAGCGTCGCCTCGGCTTCGGCCGCCGACGAAAAAGCCAAACCCGCCGCCAAGCCGAAACCGAAGCCAACCGCCACGGCCGCTCCCGCCGGTCCGAAACCGACGGAGGTCAACGTCCCGTACGGCAAGCATCCGAAGCAAGTCATCGACTTTTACCAAGCGGAGTCGAAAGAGCCGACGCCGGTCGTGTTCTACATTCACGGCGGTGGTTGGCGCGGCGGCAGTAAGAACAACTACAATCCGATCGCGTTCCTGCGCGAAGGGATCTCGGTCGTCGCGGTCGAGTACCGCTTCGTCGATGAGGCGGCCGCCGACGCCGTCGAACCGCCGGTCAAAGGCCCGCTGCACGATGCGGCCCGCGCGCTGCAATTCGTCCGCAGCAAGGCGAAGGAATGGAATCTCGACAAGACGCGGATCGCCGCAACCGGCGGCTCGGCCGGCGCGTGTTCGAGCTTGTGGCTCGCCTTCCACGACGACTTGGCCGATCCGAAAAGCGAAGACTCGATCGCGCGCGAGTCGACGCGGTTGCTCGCCGCCGCCGTGATCGGCGCGCAGACGAGTCTCGACCCGAAGCAGATGAAGGAGTGGATGCCGAACAGCAAGTACGGCTCGCACGCGTTCCTGCCGCTTGATGGCAACGGGCGAGCACAGCCGTTCGAAGCGTTCCTGGAGAAGCGCGAACAATTGCTGCCGCTCATCAAGGAGTATTCGCCGTATGAACTGGTGACGAGCGACGACCCGGCGATCGGCTTGTACTACGGTCCTCCGCCGGCAATGGGGAAGGAAACGCCCGACCCAACGCACTCGGCCAACTTCGGCCTCGGCCTGCAAGAGAAATGCAAGTCGGTGGGCGTCGAATGCGAACTGATCTACAAGGGAGCCGCCGACGTGAAGCACGAGACGCCGGCCGACTTCCTGATCAGCAAGTTGAAGGCGAAAAAATAACCGCGTCACGCGGAACGGCCGGCCGATCTCGCAATCCACCGGCAGATCGGCCGGCGCTTCGCCCTCGTTCGCCGGGGACGAAACGCTAGGCGAGCAAATAGAGCATCGCGACGGTGGTCATGAGGACCGCTTCGAGCGCGAGACATCCGGCGACGACGATCGAGGCGGCGCGGCGTTTCGGCGGTCGACGCCCTGCTGCGGACGGCCGCCAGAGGCGGAACCGCAAAGCGTTGCTAAGTTGTGATCCGGCGGCCATCGTCGAGCGCTCCCCGTCCTTCGTCGATAAATTGCGTGAGTAAGTAACGTGCGGTATGCCGCCGCTACTCAACGGTAGTGCGACCCGCGCGCTCGGTCGTGGCGAAGAGACGCCAAATCGCCCGCAGTTTGTACACTCTTTTGAGGTAGTTCCGCCTGGGCTTGCCTGCACAATCGCTCACTTCGACCGGCGATCCTTGAGTTGCAACGTTTCCAACGACGTTTGCAACTTCGCGAGTTCGATCGGCTTGACGAAATACTGATCAAAGCCGGCCGCCGCCGCCTGGGCATGCAGTTCCGCGCTCTCGAAACCGGTGACGGCCGCCAGTAAGCGCGGACGCAATTCGGGCCGACGCTGCAACTCCTCCGCAATATCCAAGCCGCAGATGCGGGGCATCGCCAAGTCGAGCAGCACGACGTCGGGCCGGGTTTGCTCGATGATACCGATCGCCTCGGTGCCGACCGTACACACGTCGACTTCGTAGCCGAATAGCTTCAACAGCATGACCTGCGACCAGGCAAAGTCGGCATCATCATCGACCACGAGAATTCGCATCGTCATTGCGCTCGAGAGTTCGGCCCGTCGATGTGAGAACGACAATTTCTACCCGAGCCCTTTGCCGGCGAAAATGGCGCCTGCCTGATAATTTCGATCCATCAACCAGATCGGATCGACTTCAACACGCAAGCTCGCCTGGGGCGAAGCGATGATTACTCGGCAGTGAGCGATCCGACTACGCATGCATGAGCGGCCAAACGGGTCGGCGGGAGACGATGAACCAAGCCAAACGCGGGAAACCACCACGCTTCCGCTCTGGATCAATACAGCCAAGCGTCGCTTTCAAGCCACTCTGGCAGTTGATAGAAGCTAGTCCACTCAATGCCGGTCCGGCGGCTCAGTCGCTGAACGGACCTGGGAGCGCAGATAGCAGGTCGCACCCCTCGACCCGAGATTGCCGCCGATCTTTAAGGGGACCGCACGAGCGACGTTCGGCAACTCGTTCGACTAGCTGATGATGTCGTTGAGCACTCGGCCATGCACATCGGTCAGGCGGAAGTCACGGCCTGAATAACGATAGGTTAGCTTCTCGTGGTCGAGGCCGAGGAGATGAAGCGTCGTCGCGTGCAGATCGTGAATGTGGACCTTATTTTCGACGGCTTCGAAGCCGTGCTCGTCGGTAGCTCCATAGCGGACACCCCCCTTCACGCCGCCGCCGGCCATCCACATCGTAAAGCCTTGTGAGTTATGATCGCGACCGTCTTGCAGGCTTCGTTTGTTCGTCGTCCCAGGCGTACGACCGAACTCGCCTCCCCAGACGATCAATGTTTCGTCCAACATGCCGCGACGATCGAGATCGGCAATCAGCGCGGCAATCGGTTGGTCCGTCGCCAAGCAATTCGCGGTGTGCTTGCTGCGGAGGTCGGTGTGCTGGTCCCAGTCCGGGTAAGAGACTTCGATGAAGCGAACGCCCGCCTCGGCAAACCTTCGGGCCAGTAAACATTGTCGACCGAAATTATCCGTCGGTTTGCTACTCGCGCCGATGCCGTACTCGTCGAGCGTCGCTTGAGTTTCGTCCGAAATATCCATGAGCTTCGGCACGGCGCTTTGCATGCGGAACGCCAACTCAAACGATTCGATGACTCCTTCCAACTCCGGGTTGACCGAATCTTCATCGAGCCAGCGACGATTGATCGTTTGCAACAGATCGAGTTGGCGGCGCTGCTCGCCGGGGGAGAGCTTCGAATTCGCAATGTGCGCGACCTTGGCTTGCGAGATCGACACGTTGCCGCCGCCGATCCGCGTTCCTTGAAACGACGCGGGGAGAAACGCGCTGCCGTAGTTCTGGGCTCCGCCGAAAGAGCCGGTCGGATTGAGCGTAATGAAACCGGGCAGCTCGTCGTTCTCGGTCCCGAGACCGTACAGCACCCACGCTCCGACCGAGGGCCGGACAAATTGCGAACTGCCGGTGTGCCACAGCACGGTCCCCTGGGCATGACTCGGCAGATCGGTGTACATGCCGTTGAGCAAGCAAAGATCGTCGGCTCGTTTCGCCAAGTGCGGAAACAACTCCGATATCCACTGGCCGCTCTCGCCGTGCTGTTGGAAGGCGAAGGGGGACTTGAGCCAGACGCGATCGCCGCCGACGTCTTGCCGCGGGGCCGGCTTACCGTCGTCCTTCGTCAGCCGCGGTTTGTAATCGAAGGTGTCGACGTGCGACGGTCCGCCGACCATGAACATGAAGATGACCCGCTTGGCCCGCGCCGGAAAATGCGGAGCTCGCGGCGCGAGGGGACTCGTTGAACCGGCCGCCGCTTGTTGGGCGCAGAGCCCTGCCAGCGCCGTGTAGCCGAAGCCGCACGCCAGATTCTTTAGCACATCGCGGCGATTGGGTTGCGAAAAGAGTCCGTAGGAAGTCATGGCGTCGACTTTCAAAATAAGCGAGACCGCACTCAACGTCTAACGTACGTATAAGAACTCACCGGAGGCGAACAAGGCATGACAAACATCGGTCCAAATCTCTAACTCCGTTCGCGCATCGTCTCCCTTGCCCGCCTGTGCCGAGCGAACGAACTCCACAATGTGATCGCGTTCGGCCGCCGACGACGCGCGCGTAAGCGCGAGTCGATAAGCCCGGTTGATCCGCCGTTCTGCATCGGCCGACTCCTCTGCAAGCAAGCGTTCCGCAAAGCGCCGCGATTGTTCCATGACGAACTTACTGTTCATCA
>CAMCTH010000082.1 GCA_945877965.1 Planctomicrobium piriforme
TATCAGGCGGCGACCTACGCTAACGATCGCTACTCGGACGCGTCGCCGACTCCGATGCCGCAAGCAACGTCGGCCAATTGGGGCGGCACGCCGAGCTATCAACCGCCGGCCACGAGCCCGCCGAATCCCTTCAACACGACCGCGCCGACCTACGGCAACAATCCAACGACAAGCCTCCCCGCCACGTCCGCCGGTGCAAGCTGGTCGCAAAGCACGATCCCCGCTTCGTCGTCGACCACGCAGCCCCTCTCGACGAGCGGCTTTCCGATGAACCCGAACGCGCTCCCGCCGCCGCCGAGCAACGGCACCTATCCGACGTCGTCAGGCAACGTCGCGCAAAACCAGAGCACCGCTTGGCCCGCGACCACCGCGCCGCCGAGCCTGAGCAACGGCCCGCGACTCTCCCAGCCGCAACCGTGGTCGACGCCGCCGCGCGAAGTGACGATTAGCGCCCGGACGCCGATCGAACCGAACGGGCCGGCGAACGGCAACATGGCGCCGAACGGCTCGAACCTGAACACCGGCGTCGTGCCGACGTCGGGCAACTATCCGACCAACAATCAGCCCGGCTACGGCAACCAGCCGGGCTACGGACAGAACGGCTACCCGAACAACGGCGGATACAACCAGCCGTCGAATCCGCTCCTCGCGCAGAACAATTATCCGCCGGCCTCGGGCACGGGCGGACAGCAGAATTTCCCACCGCAAAACGGTCAGCTCCCGAACGGAGCCGCACCGCCGAACGGGCAGTTCTACGCGGCGAATCAGCCGATGAATCTGCCGCCCCCTCCGGGCCAGCAGCAACAGCAACCGCAGTCGGCTTCGCAAACGCCGCAGGTCACGCAAGCGACGACGAACGCCGTCGCCAAAACCGATGCGGAACAATGGCTGCCGCTGACGCTCGTCCTGATCGGCTTCCTGACGTCGATGGCCGCCAACTTCTACTTCGGTTGGTCGACCTATCAACTCCGCGAACGTTGCCGCATGTTGCTCTCTGATCGCGGCGCGTTCTAACGCATCGCATCTCGCTCGCTGCGTTAAGGCAGGGGCGCGAATTTCGCCAGCGGCAGACGCAAAAAGAACACTCCCGGTCCGCCGGGCTGCTTCGCGTCGACGTCATAATAGACGATGCCGACCGTCTGCGGATCGACGAGCAGCGCTCGCGGACATGCTCGACCGCCGATCGGTCGCCCCGGCTTTAAGAATTCAACCTGATGCTTCCAGGTTTGGCCGTCGTCGTGCGAGACGACGTAGCGAAACAAGTCGCCGCCGACGCCCGGCCCGACCACTTCCGAAGCCAGCAACCAACCGTTCGGCAACACCGCTAAATCGTGCCGCCAGCCCTGCGATTTGAGGTCGGGCATCGTCGGCAGCGGCGACCACGTTTTGCCTGCGTCTTGCGAGCGTAGCCCATAGCCGCTGATCCAATCTCCCTGCGGCGTTCGCACGATCGGCGCGATGGGGCGAACCGGTCCCTGCGGATCGGTGCGGCCGTCGTTATGCATCTCGGCCTGACCGGTCGAAGGATGAAACACGAACGTCGCATCCGAGCACGACACCAACCAGGCGTCGGGCCCCAACTCCAGCAACGGATGTCGCACGACGCGCGTGTACGTCGTCCCTTTCGGCATCGCGATCGCTTCGCTCCACGTGACTCCGTCGTCCTTCGAGATCGAATAAACGACGTGCCGCGGCTCGGTTCGGCCGTCGCCCGACCACCGATTCCACAAGTGCACGATGCGACCGTCGGCGAGCGTCGTCAAACTGCCGGGATAGAGCCACTCGCCGACGGCAGGCCCAAACGGCTTCGGCTCACTCCAAGATTTCCCGGCGTCGGTCGATCGCGTGACGCGCAGATCCTTGAAGTCGGATTGCCCAAAAATCACGACGAGCGTCCCCTGCTGCGTCACGCAGAAGGCCGGATGGATGTGGCCGTTCACTCCCGCAGCAATGCGAACCGGCGTCGGCTCGGCCCCCTGCCCGATCGCAGCAATCGACTCCGCGAGGATGCCCGACACCATCAAGAGCAAGGTCGCAAAGCGAATGTTCATCGGCAGTTACCTCTATGCAGAAAGACATCAGATAGGACGAGCCATAACAGAGCCGAAGATAGAACGCTTGACACGACAAAGAAAGCCGCTAAATTGTTGACATCGAGTCTCAATATCAACAGAAGAGACGGGCGATGGCCGCGTGGCCGGAGTCGGCGCCTTCGAAACGTTCCGCCGTTCGTGAAATCACCGCGAACGACTGAACGACAAACCTCCCAAATCATGGAGTCGCCAACATGCACGAATCCGCTCCGCTTTCCGCTTTCCTTCCGACGGGTCCCCTCCCCCGCACGACGATCCAACTTGATCCGTCGCGCGGCTTGACCTCCCCGGCCATCTTCGAAGTTCCGCCCGTGGCGGCCCGCGTCGTCGATGCGGCTTCGCTTCTCGCCGGAGCTCGCCAAGTTGTGATCGAGCACGAAGGGAAACTCTACCGCTTGTCGCTCACGAAAAACAATCGCCTGATCCTGCAAAAGTAACTCCTCCCGAACAGCCTCATTCAAAGTCGCGAACCTACGGAGACGCAGTGATGTACTCATCGGCCGATCGGGCCGCCTCGGCTCAGGCTTGGCAACTCTATCGCGACGGTCGCCGGGCCGAAGCCGCCGCCGTCGTGCGATCGCGTTTGACGCAGCGCGTCGACGACGGTCGCGATCTTCAATTACAAGGGTTGCTGTGGCACGATGAAGGTCGGACCCGGGCGGCCCGCGCGGCACTGGAAAGCGCGATGTTCCTGTCGCCGCTCGAACCCGATGCCTGGTTGGCGCTGGCCGAGATCTATGAACGAAGCGGACGACGCGACGAAGCGCAGACGGCGCTGGCCGCGCTCGTCGAACGATCCGATCTGAGCGAAGCACTCATGCCGCGCGTCGCCGCCCTGTCCGGTCGACTCGGCGACGCCCGCGTCGCGCTCGAGCTTTGCCGTCGGGCTTTGCTCCGCGATCCCGATTGCGACGAAGCGCTCTTCGGCGCCGCCTGCTACATGCGTCGGCTAGCGTTTCCGAACGAGACGATCGCCGGACTGCTGCGTCGCGCCGTGCGTCTCGATCCGCATTGCTGCTTGTATCGCCGCACGCTGGCGAACTTGCTGATGAGCATGAATCAATCGGCCGAGGCTTACGCCCACTATCGGCATGTTCCGCTGGATCAGGTCTGCTGCGCAGGCTGCCTACGGACGATGCACGAAGTGTTCGATCGAGCGGGCGACGCAACGCGCCGCGACGCCGTCGCCGACCGCTTGGCGCTGATCACGCAACAAACGAACGAGCAAGAGTAAAGAACCTCACTCCCCTCCCCTACTCCGGCAATTCCTTCCCCTTCGTTTCCGGGGCAAACCAAATGAGAACGAGGCCGACTAAGTAAACGGCGCTCATGTAGCTGCACGCGACCGGTTCGCCCCCCTTCACACCCGCCAGAGTCTTGTCGTTTTCAAACAACGGGAATAGCGCACTCATTTGCAATGTGCCGATCGCCGCAACGATGCGCCCGAAGTTGAACGCGAAACCCTGGCCCGTGGCGCGAACGCGGGTCGCGAAGAGTTCAGGGAGATAGAGCGGCAGCCAACCGTAGAACGAGGCCGTGGTCGCTCCCATGATGAACGCCCAAATCAGGAACGACGTGTTGTACTCGCTGTGCTGTTGATAGAACGCCAGCACGGCGACCAGCGACGTCGCACAAAGAACGCAATACGCGAAGCGGCGGCCGAGCCAATCGCCGGCCATGGCAGCCAACAGCGTGCCGACGATCGCACCGACGGAGAGTACGATGAGCGTCCACTCACGCGAGTTTTGTTGGTTGTTGGTCAACTTAGCGGCCCATGACGGAGCCCATTGCGTCGAGCCCCACGTGCCCAAGAGCGCAACGGCGGCCAAACTCGCACCGAGCAACATGCGTCCAACCGTCGGCCAGGCTGAGGCATTCGCGTGACCGGCGAGAGCACGGTTCAAAAAGCGAACAACCGGAAACGTATAGCCAACGACGGCGATCGCCAGGCCCGCGAGCGTACCGGCGATCAACATCCAACCGGGACGCTGGGCGTCAGACCAAAGATAAACGATCAAGCCCGGCCCCAGCGCGCCAACGGCGACGCCCAGGAGATCGACGGTCGCCCAGTGCGAAGTCCCCCCCTTGGCTTTTTGTTCTTCCCATTTATGCGACTCAGGAACAAAGATTCGGAAGAAGAACGTGAGCACCGCGGGGAGCGTGCCGAGCATCATCATGAGTCGCCAGCCGCGATGGGCCGTCAGAATTGCGATCGTCTCGCTTGATAGACCGAGTGCGCCGAGCGCGGCCGGGGCGTCTTGTTCCAAAAAGGCATTCAAACCGAGGCCGACGAAGCCGACGACCATGTACCCGGCGTTGGCAGCCGCACCGATGAGGCCTGCCATGAGGGCCCGCGATTTATTGGGCCAAACCTCCATGACAAGCGCGACGCCCAGCGCCCACTCGCCCCCCATGCCGAGCGAAGCGATGAACCGCAGGATGCCGAGTACCGCAGGAGCTGGAATGATCCACTCCGTCATCGGAATATGAATATCTGCCGACAATCCGCAGAGACCGGTAAAAATGGCATAAGTCAGCACGCTCAGGCTCATCGCGCGGACGCGGCCGATCCGATCGCCGAGCCAGCCGAACAGCACGCCGCCGGTCGCCGCCCCGACGAGAAAGACGGCGATGATGATGCCGAAGAGAAAGCCGATTTGCGTGTTTTCAGCGACAGTGGGCTGGCCGTCGATGCCGAGCATGTCCTGGACGGCCGAGCGGCCGACCATCGAGAAGATCCCCATCTCCGCACCGTCGAAGAGCCAACCCAAGAGCGCGGCGAGCAGCGCCATCCAAGCTCCACGTGACGTGGCTTGCGAAGTGGTCGTGGTCATACGGCGAGTCCTTCGATTAAAATTTAGGGGTGGGGCATAGCCGCACCACGTTCGGCCTTGATAAGTGGTGGGACTTCGTCCCACGCTACAAGAAGCCGAGCGTTAGTCGTTGTACTCGCCGGTCGGTTCGGGCAGGAAGAAGCTCAGGATGAAGCCGCAGACGTAGACGAAGGTCGCCACGCCCGCCGCGGTGTAGGCCATCTTTTCCGGCGGCGAGGCGCCGGGAATGAAGCTTTGCACGGCCAGCGTGCTCGTCACCCAGGCGAACGACGTGCCGATCAAACGACCGCCGATGTTCGCGGCAAAGCTTTCGCCTGTTCCGCGCAAGTGCGTCGGATACACCTGCGGCAGATAGTTACCCCAGAAGCTGAACTGCGCGACGGTCACTAAGCCTGCGAGGAAGATGCCGATGTGCAGCAGCGTAACGGCGTAGCCACCGATGCTGAAGAGATCGCGATTATTCGTCGCCGCAAAGGCGAAGACGAGCGGCATGATGAGCAAGCCCGGCACTTGGAAGATGCGGAGCAACTTGCGACGGCTGACGATTTGGACCGCCAAGATCGCCAGCAGGAAACGTCCGACCAAGCCGCCGACCTCTTGCACTTTCGTGTAACCGGCTGCGTACTCTTGTTCCAAGCTCCGCTGCACCGGAACCGGCTTGCCGGCGACGGCCGCCTTCACCTCGGGCAGACCGGGAGCGATTTGCGGTAACTGCTGGATCGCACCGAAGGCCGCACCGTAACTACAGGCGAACATCAGCGCAGTCACAATCGTCGTGCGACGGAGCTTCGGAGCAAACAACTCCGCGATGCTCGGCCGACGCAGCGTCCCGGCGTCTTTCTTTTGTTTCCACGCCGGCGACTCCGGCAAGAATGGCCGGATGAGGATCAACGGAATCGCGGGAATGACGCCCGACATGAGCGTGTAACGCCACGCGGCATGCGGGTTCTCGATCCCGCCGCCGAACATGCTGATCAACCCCTCTGGCACGCCGACGGCCGGCAGCGCATTGGCATACTTGATGGCCAACGAATTGGCAAACGCGACCAGCAGACCGCCGATCGACGAGAATGCCTGCGTGTAGCCGAGCACCTTTTCGCGACGATGCGGATCGGGGAACAACTCCGCCAACCACGCGACGGCGGCGACGAACTCGATGCAAACGCCGATGAAGGTCGTCGTCCGGAGGAACAACAGCATCCAGAGGTTCGTGGCAAAGCCGGCCGCAAAGGCCGAGACGGCGTACAGCAAAATACTCCAGGTCAACACGGCGCGCCGGCCGAGTCGATCCGTGAGGTAACCGCCGAGCAAGCCGAAGATGCCTCCTGCGAAGGCCGGCACATAGAACATCCGGCCGACCCACATCGCAAACTCCGGCGTACCCGGCTTGATCAGGCCGCCGCTCAGTTCGAGCAGAGCCGGACGCAAGATCAGCGGCAGCATCAGTAGTTCATAAATGTCGAACGCGAAGCCGATCGACGCAATGATGCAGATCAGCCATTGCACGGGAGTCAGGCGCGATGGGGCGGCGGTCGACATAGAAACCTTTGCGAAGAAAAAGCCGGCGGGAGCGACAACAGGCGGGAAGGTGCGGACGGCGAAGCCCGTATGCTAGTCTGCCCCGCGGCGCGGCTCAAGGCTTGCCGACCGCTCGAGAAAGCCCCGGGAAAGTTTTCGTGGTACGGGGCTCCCTCGTAATCGCTATATCCCGCCGAGTTCGCGGATCAGATTGGCGACGTCGGCGTTGCGAGTCCGGGCTTCGGGGTCGACCTTCAACAAGACCTGCAAGAAAACGCGGGCCTGATCGGTCTGCCCGCTGCCGGCTGCACGACGGGCGTAGGTCGCCAACAACTGCGGAGCCTGCGGCGTGAACGTGCAGAATTTTTCGAGGGCCGCGGCCCCTTCGCTGAAACGGTTCAGCCCAAGCAGGGCAATGCCGTAATACTGCCACGCCTGCGGGTTGTTCGGAATCAAATCGAGCGATGCTTTGAAATGCGTCGCGGCGTCGGCGATACGATCGCCGCTCGGATTGCGGAACAACAACCAACCGAGACGATACTGCACGTCGGCCGTGAACTCGGTTCGGCCTTCTTGCGCTTCGGGCAACAAAGGCAACACCGCGAGCGTCCGCTTGAGCATCTGCTCGGCCTCGGCGTCGCGATCAATCGTGTCGTAAAACACAGCGAACGGAACCATCGCGCGAACGTTCAGCGGATCGATTGCCAATGCCCGACGATAGGCCGCCTCGGCCTTCGCTTTCCAAGCTTCAAATTCATTGGCGGCCGCGGCGTCGTTCGGCACCAAACTCTCGGCCATGCGCCGCGCGTAGGCTTCGGCCAGCGACAAGTTCGCGCCTGAGCTATCGGCGGTCGACAAGTAGCCCGACTCCCATTCGGCGAACGTTTGCTCGAAGAGTTTACGCTGCTCGGCGGTCATGGTGTGCGGCGGCACTTGCGTCAGCACATTCGCGGCATTGGTCCGAACGTCACGCGACGTGTCGCTCAGTTTGCCGAGCAACACGTCACGAAACTCCGCGACGGGGGCACCGCTCGTGCCGAGCGCATGCACAGCCGCCGCGCGAACTTGCGGTTCAGCATCGTTCAAGGCGCGATCCAATGCCGTTCGCGTCTCCGAATCGTAGTAGCCCGCCAACAGCGCGACGGCCGAAGCCCGAACATTCGGCCCGACGGCGACTTCTCGCTGCGTCGAAGTATCGAGCGGTTTCGGTAACGCCAACTCACGCAGGGCCGCGCCGGCATGCGGATCACCGCGTCGAGCCGGCTCCAGAATCTCGCCGTAGTGCGGCCGTTTGCGAATCGGCGAGTTGGGAAACCAACCGTCGACTGCGGCAATAAGTTGTACTATCGATTGGGCAGGGACCGTCTCTCCCGCTCCGCGCTCCGCGCTCCGAGTTCCGCGCTCGTGACATTGTGTGCATGCATTCGGCACGCCGAGCTTCTGCGTCAGGTCGGGGCGCGGCACGCGGATGCTGTGATCGCGACGCGGGTCGACTTCCATGTACGTTCGCTCAGGCATGTGGCACTCGACGCATTTCGCACCGGTCGAACCGACCTGGTGATGATGGTGCGTCGGCACATCGTACTTGCCCGGCACATGGCATTGCGTGCAGAGGGCGTTTCCGACGAACTTCGGTTTGAGCGAATGCGGATCGTGGCAGTTCGAACAACGCACGTTCTCGCGGAACATGCGGCTCTGCAAGAACGAGCCATACTCATACAGTTCTTCTTTGATCTGCCCGTCGGCAAAGTAGAGCGTGCCGTCGAGTTTTTCGGGCTCCAAGAAATCGTAGAGCGGTTTACCGGGCGAGTAGTCGGGATGGACGATCCGATGTCGCGAATGGCACGGCGCGCAGGTCTCGATCTCGGCGAGCGACTTTTGGCCCTTCAGCTTATTGAGGGCGTAGCTATGAAAGTGCCGCGGGTCGCTGAAGCCGAACGCCGAGTTCGCGCGAGCGACATGCTCGCCGGCGGGGCCGTGACACGCTTCGCAGCCGACGTCGATCTCGGACCAAGTCGTATGATACGAGTTCTTCGCGATGTCGTAATTCTTTTGCAGATTCGTGCTGTGGCACTCGGCGCACATGTAGTTCCAATTCTGCCCGCCGCCGGTCCAATGCAGCCAATCACCGGCCGCAATGTTCTGCTTCGGGTAGAGGTGAAACCAGCGGCCAGCGTGCGTGTCCCACGCAATCGACAACACCTGCACGCGACCGGCCGGCAGTTCGACTTCGTCGCCCGTCGGCGAGCGGACTTTTTTCTTGTCCGGGAACTCGATCATGTACTGCTGTAGCGGATCGACGCCGAAGACGTACTTGATCTCGTAAGTTTGTAGCACGCCGTCTTCGCCGTCGGTCGTGACGAAGAATTTTTTGTCGCGACGAAAGAATTTCGACGTTACGCCGAAGTGCGTGAATTCCTGGTCGTCGAAGGCCGCGGGATCGACGACGGTCTCGTCGGTCGCGGGGTCCATCGCGAGATCATGATGGGAGCCGGCGAACTTCTTCGCCTCGTCAGCGTGGCAGGCGGCGCACGACTCCCGTCCGACGTACGCCGCCGCGTACGTCTTCGATTGCTCCGTCTTCACATACGACCAAGACCCGAACCCAACCGAACAACCGGCGAGCGAGAGAGCGACGAAAATCGAACGATGACGATGCACGGGGAAGGCAAGCCGGATTAGCTGCTAGGATGAATGCCGCGGGCACCATGCAGTATATGCAGGATGTGAATGCCGGAGGCAAAGGGCCGATAATAGACGACGTAATTGCCGACGACATGACGCCGCACCGGACCATGACGTGGTAGCTCACAACGTTCGCCTGCCTCGGGATGATCGGCAAGCAGTTTGAAGATGCGCTCGATTTCTTCCAGCCAATTCAAGGCCGCGGAGAGGTTTTCGTCCGCGATACGGCGAACAACGGCCAGCAATTCTCGGTCGGCCGTGCGCGTTCGCGTAACAATTCCCATTACTCGGTCGCCGATGCACGACCCTCGGCCACCTCACGGGCGAAATGCCGCAAACGATCCCAGTCAGTATCGGTCATTTCTGCCGCGCCGTTTTGCTCCAAGTCGGCGATAGCCGCTTCGAGAGCGGCTATGTGCTCGGCCGGTACCTGCGGAATTTCATCACTACGACTGCGCAAGGCATCGACTGCGGCATCCAGCGCCGCTTCCTTCGAAGGAAACAGGCCGCCGGCGACCGCTTGCTCAAGATACCGCTCGTTCTGAGGCGATAGTCCGAAGCTCATACCTTTCACCCTAACAAGCAGGCCGCTAAGCGACAAGAAACCCGTTACTTCCCTTGCAACGCCTTCCAGACCTTGTGCGGGGCCATCGGACACTCGGTCATTCGCGTGCCGACGGCGGCGTGGATGGCGTTTGCTACGGCGGCCGGCGGCGGGACGATCGGCGTTTCGCCGACGCCGCGGACGCCGTACGGATGCAGCGGGTTCGGCACTTCGACGATGATCGTTTCGATCATCGGCAGGTCCAAGGCCGTCGGCATGCGGTAATCGAGGTAGCTCGCGTTCCGCATCCGACCTTCCTTGTCGTAGAAATACTCTTCGTTCAGGGCCCAGCCGATTCCCTGCACCGTCCCGCCTTGGAGTTGGCCTTCGCAGTAGCTGCGATGCACGGCGCGACCTGCGTCTTGAACCGTCGTGTAGCGGAGAATCTTCGTCTTGCCGGTCTCCGGATCGACTTCGAGATCGCAGATGTGGCAACCGAAACCGTTGGTCGAACCCTGCGGGTCGACGGCCGAGTGAACCGTGATCGCTTCGCCCGTCGCGCTTAGCTTGACGGCCAACTCTTTGAAGCCCAGCGACGTGCCGTTCTTGCTAAAAACGCCGTCGTCGAATTTCACTTCTTCCGGTTTGCATTCCCACAACTCGGCGGCCCGCACGGTCATTTGCGCGATGATCTCGTTGGCCGCTTTGATGGCCGCAAGGCCCGTGGCGAACGTGACGCGACTGCCGCCGGTGACGTCGGTGTAGCCGATGCTGTCGGTATCGACGACGCGCGGGATCACATCTTCGGCGCGAATGCCGAGCGGCTCAGCTAACTGCATGGCGATCGCCGTCCGCGAGCCGCCGATGTCGGTCGAGCCTTCGAGCAAGTTCACGGTCCCGTCGGCGTTAACGCTTGCCGAGCACGCGCTCTTAAGCCCGGCGTTGAACCAAAAGCCGGCTGCCACGCCGCGACCGCGATTCTTGCCTTCGAGCTTCGACTGGTAGTGCTCGGAGTTCTTCACCGCTTCCAGCACTTCGACCAATCCGATTCGCGGATAGACCGGGCCGTCGACGCGACGCGAACCTTCCTTCATGGCGTTCTGCAGGCGGAAGTCGATCGGGTCGAGCTTCAGCTTCAACGCCAATTCGTCGATCACCTGCTCGGCGGCGAACGCGGCTTGCGTGGCGCCCGGAGCGCGATAGGCCGAGATATGGGGCTTGTTGAGGCAGACTTCGTAGCCGTCGACCACGGCGTTCGGAATTTCATAACAGCTGAAGACGCACATGCAGCCGGGGCCGAGCATACCGCCGGGATACGCTCCGCTTTCGTACGCCAAGTACGCTTCGCCGGCGACGAGCGTGCCGTCTTTCTTCGCGCCAATCTTGACGCGAACGAATGCGCCGGGCGTCGGACCGGTCCCTTCGACGACGTCGGCCCGCGACATTTGGATCTTCACCGGGCGGCCGCATTTCTTGCTGAGCAGGGCCGCCACAGGTTCGAGATAGACGCGAATCTTGCCGCCGAAGCCGCCGCCGATTTCGCACGGAATGACGGTCACCTTCGACACGGGGATATGGAACAGCTCGGCTACCTGAGCTCGAACCGAGAACGAACCTTGCGTGACGGTCCAGACCGTGATCCGACCGTCGGCATTCCAGTGCGCCGTGGCGACCTGCGGTTCGATGTAGCCTTGATGCACCGTTTCGAGACGGAACTCGCGCTCGACGACGACGTCGGCCTTCGCGAAGCCGGCCTTCACGTCCCCTTGCTCGAAGTGGATGTGCTTGCCGATGTTCGTGTTGCCGCCGGCGGGCTTCCCCATCTCGTCGGTCTTCAGGTCATCGTGCAGAATCGGCGCGTCGGGCTTCATCGCATCGAGAACCCACGTGACCGACGGCAGCGGCTGGTACTCGACCTTAATGAGCTTGATCGCTTCTTCGGCCACATGCGTGTTGATCGCCGCAACGGCTGCAACCGCTTGGCCTCGGTAATAAACCTTGTCGCGCGCCAAGCAGTTGGTCACGAGGTGCGCGAGATTAACAGCCCCTTCGCCCAACTCGGCGATCTGATCTTTGTGCGGCAAGAACTCTTGGCCCGTCACGACAGCATAGACGCCGGGCACTTTCTCGGCGGCCGACGTATCGATCGACTTGATCAGCGCATGCGCGTGCGGGCTTCGCAGCACCTTGCCGTACGCCATGCCGGGCA
>CAMCTH010000083.1 GCA_945877965.1 Planctomicrobium piriforme
CACATATTCCATGTCGCCGCGGAACGTTTGCACCGGGGGGCGAGGACGATCCGTCGGCAAGTCGAGCACCGGCAGCGGACCGGCGAGCTCATTCTGCCAATATTTCCAGAGCGATTCCCCCTTCGGCCCCGCCGTCAGTTCGGATTGCCAACGGACAAAGTCGGCGTAGTCCGTCTTCAACTCGGGGAGCGGCGCGGCGACGCCCGCCACCTCGGCTTTGTAGAGAGCCGTAAACTCTCCGACGCAGATCAGCAACGACCACATGTCGGAAACAATGTGGTGCAACAGGAACGACAGAATGTGTTCATTCGGCGACAAGCGAATCAGTACCAACCGAATGACGGGGCCGTTTTCCAAGTCGAACGGCTTATGAACTTCGGCCGTGAGGAACTCGCGCCACTGCGACTCGCTCCAACCGGCGGCGTCGACGACGTCGAGTCGGAACGGCAGTGAAGCGTGAATCCGCTGCACCGGCTTGCCGTCGACCGTGTGGAACGTGACCCGCAATTGCGAGTGACGATCGGCCAGTTTTTGCAACGCGCGGCGCATCGCGTCCATGTCGACGGGACCGCGAAGACGTACCGCATCGGCGATGTTGTATGCCGTTCCTTCCGAATCGAGTTGGTAGACGAACCACATGGCCCGCTGACCGTACGAGAGCGAATACTCGCGAACGATGCGCGATGGGGACTTGGCAACTGTCGCGACGGAAGTAGCGATCGACGGCGCGGCCGCCGTGGCCTTCGCCATCGGCAACGATTCCGCCTTCGCGGCCGCGGTCGGTTCGGTTGCGGCGGTCGGCGCCGATGCAACGGCGGCCGCATCGCCCGACGTTTCGGCCGTGGCGGCGTCGCCCATCGCTTCCATCGCGTAGCCGGCCAACTGCGACAGGCTCGGACCTTCCAAGAAGCGGGCCATCGGAAGAGTGACGTCGAGGCTCGTCTCGATGACGTTCTTCAACTCGATCACCATCAGCGAGTCGAGCCCCAGCGAGTTGAGCGGCTGCTGGACGTCGACCTTCTCCGGGTCCAACTCCATCACGCGGGCCAGTTGATCGCGGAAGTAACGCTCGAGCACGCCGTGCCGACCGGCGAGCGGCGTCGCCAATACTTCGGCGCGGAGCTTGCTTTCTTTTTTGCCTTCCGACTTGCGCTCGGTCACCAACTCGCGGAGGAACGTGGGGACGGCGCCGACGTAGGTCGCGCCGAGTTTTTCCCAATCGACTTCCAGCACGCCGACGTTCGTCGCCGACGCTTGCATCAATTTTTCTAACGTTTGCATCGCGGGCTGCGGCGGCAGCAGGCCGACGCCCATCGCGGTCAAACGCGATTCGTCGGCATTGCGCGCCGCCATGCCGGCCTCGGCCCACGGCCCCCAGTTGATCGACAACGCCGGCAAGCCCTGCGTCCGTCGGAACTGCGCAAGACCGTCAAGGAATGCGTTACCCGCGGCGTAGTTCCCTTGTCCCGGCGAACCGAACAGCACCGCGACCGACGAGAACAGCACGAAGTGCTCCAACGGCTGCGAACGCGTGGCGGCGTGGAGATTCCAACCCCCTTGCACCTTCGGACCGAGCACCTTGTAGAGCTTCGCGCGATCGAGTTGTAGCAGGCTCGCGTCGTCGAGCACGCCGGCGGCATGGAACACCCCGCGCAACGGCGGGACCTGCGCGAGGACACTTTGTAGCGAGCGATTCAACTCGGCGGCGTCACCGACGTCGGCGCGGACCAACCACACGGCCACGCCCTGGTCGCGCAGCTTTTGCAGCACGTCGACGGCCAGCCCCTTCGGCTCGCTACGCCCCATCAACAACACATGCTTCGCCCCGTGACGAGCGAGCCATTGCGCGAGTTCTAAGCCCAAAGCACCGAGACCACCGGAGATCAGATACGAACCGTCGGCGCGGACGAGTTGCTTCTCGTTCGTCGGCGCAGCGGCGGCCGATGCGGCGTCGGGCTTCACCGTGACGATCACCTTGCCGGTGTTCTTGCGCTGCTGCATGTACCGGTAAGCACCGACCACATCTTCGATCGGGAACACGGTCTTCGGCAGCGGCGTGTAGCGACGCTCGGCGAAGTCTTGCATCAGCGCCACGAACATCCGCTGTACGACCTGCGGCTTCTGGCGGAGCATGCGATCCAAGTCGATCGCGAAGTACGAAAGATTGTTGTGGAACGGATAGAGGCCGACCATCCGGTTCGAGTAGATGTCGGTCTTGCCGATTTCCAAGAACCGGCCGTACGCGCGGAGGATGCCGAGGCTCGTTGGAATCGCTTCGCCGGGGAGCGAATTGAGTACGACGTCGATCCCTTCGCCGTTCGTCGCCGCCATGATCTGCTCGCCGAACGCCAAGCTGCGCGAGTCGAACACATGCTTCACGCCGAGCGAGCGCAAGAAGTCGCGCTTCGCATCGCTGCCGGCGGTCGCGAAGACCTCGGCCCCGTAACGTTGACAGATTTGCACCGCCGCGAGGCCGACACCGCCGGCACCGGCGTGAATCAGCACTCGTTCGCCGGGCTGAATCCGCGCCAAGTCGACGAGTCCGTAGTAGGCGGTGAGGAACGCGATCGGCACCGTCGCCGCTTCTTCGTCACTCAAATGAGCGGGCTTCGGCACGACGACGGCCGTGTTGGTCATCGCATGCGACGCGAAGCAGAACGGCGCGATCGCGACGACCGGATCGCCGATTTTGTAATCGGTCACGTTCGGGCCGACGGCCGCAATGCGCCCGCCGCACTCGATCCCCATCGGCACGACGCCGCCGCTCAAGCCGGGATACAAGCCCATGACTTTGAGCACGTCGCTAAAGTTCAGGCCCGTCGCGCCGACTTCGATCTCGACTTCGTTCGGACCCGGAGCGGTTCGCGAGAAGGTGCGGAGTTGCAATCGATCCAAGTTGCCGGCGATGGAGAACTCGACGCGATACGCATCGCCGCGCGGCACGGTCAGTTTGCGACTCTGCTTCGCGCCTCCCTCGGCAACCGCTTCGTTCGTCGCGTGTACCAAACGGGGTAACAGCCGCTTCCCTTGGCGGAACGCGACCTGTTGTTCGTTCTGTCGTCCGCCGATTTCGGCCAAGAGCGACGTCACGGCCGCATCGACCTGCGACTCGTCCGTCGCGGCGGGATCGAGATCGACCAACGTCGTGCCGAACTCCGGGTTCTCGACCGCGGCGACCCGCGCGAAGCCCCAGGTCATCGACTGGGCGACGTTCAGCTTCGCGTGCGCTGCGTCGTCGGCCGAGGTGAGTTGTCCCCCTTGCGTGACGACGAACAACTTCGGCTGCTCGGTCCACCGGAGCTTGCCGGTCTCTTGCAGGACGTAGAGCAAACTTTCGCAGCACAAGGCCGAGGCGCGCGACAGGGCGTCGGCGTTCAACTCCGCAGCGTCGGCGGCGGCCAGGCTCCAGGCATGAATGATGCCGCGGCACGACGGACGCTCGCCCGGGAATTTTTCTTGCAGGAACTTGCGTAAGCCTTCGGGACCGCCGAGCGGCAACGTCGCGGGCGTGACGACGATCGGCTTTTGACCGAGCAGCACGAGCCGTTCGGCCAAACGTTTGCCGATCGGGCCTTCGTCGGCCAGCACGAGCCAATCGCCGCCGCGGGTTTGAATGTTTTTGATCGCGTCGGCCGACGAGAGACTGAGCTCCGTCGGACGCCACGCGGTCTCATACAACCAGCCGGCCGTGCGGTCGGCATCGTCGGCGCGGCGGCCGACTTTGCGGAGTCGCACGCCGAGCACTTCGACCAGGACCACGCCTTGCTCGTCGAGCAGCACGACGTCGCCTTGCAGGTTCTCATGCTTCGCGTCGCCGCCGTCGTCGGTGATCCGGGCATAGGCGAAGAATTTTGAAGACTTGATCTGGCCAAAGACGCGGATGCTCTCGGCCCCCATCGGCAAGTAACTCTCGCCGCTGCCGGCCGGAGCCCATTCGTCGGGGACCGACGCCGCAACGACGTGCAGCGAGCCGTCCAACAGCGCGGGATGAATCCGATAGCGATCTAATCCGCCGCGAATTTCTTCGGGCACGCCCATCTCGGCAACGGCGATCCCTTCCGAACGCCAGACGTTGCGCAACGACTGGAACGACGGGCCGTAGTCAAGGCTACGGGCCTTGAGGCGACGATAACACTCGGCCTGATCGAGATGCTCGTCGAGCGTCGGTGCGATTTCGAGCACCGGCTTCGGCGGCGTGAACGGTGCGGCGTCTTTCGGCGTCGCGCGGCGCAACGTTCCGCCGGCATGCATCAGCCAGCCTGCCCGCGGATCGGCTCCCGGTGGCAATTGAAACACCTGGAACGAAGCGCTGCCGGCGACTTCCGGCGACATCACCAACTGCAAGGCGTGCGGCTTCGATTCGTTCAAGAACAACGCTTGCTGGAAGCTGGTCTTTTCGACCGTGTGCGGGCCGGGGCCGAACATTTCGTCGGCTGCTTCGAGCCCCAACTCCAAGTACGCCGCACCCGGCACGACGAGCGAGCCTTGGATGACGTGGTCCTTCATGTACGGCAAGCGCTTGACACTCAGTTCGCACAGGAACTGCGACATCGCCACGGCCGCCGGGACGCGATTGCCCAACAACGGCTGCTTCGCTTCGGCGGTGACGAGGGCCGACACGGTCGGTGCCGCGACAACGTCGCCGTTGGCATCCTTGTCGGGGTCCATCCACTGGCGGCTGCGCTCGAACGGATACGTCGGCAAGAAGACGCGCGAGCGGCGATAGTCGCGTTCAAAGCCGCGCCAGTCGATTTGCACGCCGCGGACATGCAGCGACGACAGGGCCGAGAGGATCGTCTTCCAATCGTCGGTCCCCTTGCGAAGCGACGGCAGCCACAGCCCCTTGCTATCCGGCAGGCACTTGCGGGCCATGCCGGTCAGAATCGGCGCCGGCCCCACTTCGATGAAGATCTCGCAACCGGTTTCAGCCAGCGATTTGATCCCTGCGGCAAAGCGAACGCTGCCGCGAACGTGATCGCGCCAGTAGCGGGCATTCGGCTTCTCGCCGGGGCCGAACGCCTTGCCGGTAACGTTCGAGATAAGCCCGATCTGCGGCGTGTTGTACACGATCGCTTGGGCGAAACGCTCGAAGCCGTCGAGCATCGGGTCCAAATGCGCCGAGTGGAACGCGTGCGATACGGTCAGTTGCTGACACATGACGCCGTCGGATTGGAACCGCGTCATCACTTCGTGGACGGCATCTTCATCACCCGAGATGACGATCTGTTCCGGCGCGTTCACGGCCGCGATGGAGAGTTGCTCGCCGTACGGCTCGATCGCTTCGAGGACGCGATCTTCGGTCGTGATGATCGCCGCCATCGTGCCGCGGGCCGGCAAGGCTTGAATACGGCGACCGCGCTCGGCGATCAGCTTCAGGCCGTCTTCGAGCGACATCACGCCGGCGATCACCGCCGCAGGGAACTCGCCGACGCTATGGCCCAAGGCCGCATCGGGACGCAGCCCCCACGACTCCCAGAGGCGGGCCGTGGCGTATTCGATCGAGAACAAGGCCGGCTGCGTGTACGCCGTTTGGTCGATCGTCGAGGGATCGATCGCGGCATCGTACAAGACCGAGAGGAGCGGCTTCTGCAGCAACGGTCGCAGGATCTGATCGCAATCTTCCAACGCACGACGGAAGACCGGCTGCGTTTCGTACAGGCTGCGGCCCATGCCCGCGTATTGCGAACCTTGGCCGGTGAAGAGGAAGCCGACCTTCGGGCGGACGCCGCGGCGGGCGGTGCCGATGCTCGCGCCGGCGAGCTTACCGGTGTCGACGAACGTTTTGAGTTGCTCGGCCAGCTTCGCCGTTGACTCGACCGGCAAAGCCAGACGTTCCGGCAAGTGCGTGCGGCCGACCGTCAATGTGTGGCAGACGTCGGCGATTGCCAGCGTCGGGTTCCGCGTCAGATGTTCGACGTACATCCCCGCCAGAGTCTTCAACGCCTCGGGACTGAAGGCCGAGAAGGTCGCCAAGTGCATCGGGCGTTCGAACTGGGCGCGGCTTTCGACGACGCGGTTCGGCCAAGCCTCGACGATGACGTGAGCGTTCGTGCCGCCGAAGCCGAAGCCGCTGATGCCTGCAATCCGCGGACGATCGGCGACGTTCCACGGCGTCAGTTCCGTCGGAATCTTAAGCGTGAGGCCGAGCTGCTCGATGTTCGGATTGAGCGTTTTGAAATTCCGTTGCGGCGGAATCTGGCCGTGCTGCATCATCAGGATGACTTTGATGAGGCTGGCGACGCCCGAGGCGGTTTCCAGGTGACCGATGTTCCCTTTGACCGACGCCATGTAGCACGGCGGTGCATCGGCCGCGCGAGCGCCGATGACGCCCTGCAGGGCCGATACTTCGATCGGATCGCCGAGCGGCGTGCCGGTGCCGTGGGCTTCGATGTACGTGATTTGCTCCGGCTTGACCCGCGCTTGCGCCAAGGCCTGACGAACGCACTCCATTTGCGACGGGCCGTTCGGGGCGGTCATGCCGCTCGTCTTGCCGTCTTGGTTACAGGCCGTCGCGCGAATGACGCCGAGGATGTTGTCGCCGTCGGTCACGGCATCGCTCAACCGCTTGAGCACGACGACGCCGCACCCTTCGCCGCGGACGTAGCCGTTGGCGCTCGCATCGAACGGCTTACAACGACCGTCGGGCGACAACATGCGGGCCTTCGAGAAGGCGATCGTCGTCTCGGGCGACAGGATCGCGTTCACGCCGGCAGCTAGGGCCATATCGCAATCGCGATTGCGCAGACTGTTCACGGCGTAATGCAAGGCAACGAGTGCCGACGAGCAAGCCGTGTCGATCGAGAGGCTCGGCCCATGCAGGTCGAACAAGTATGAAATGCGGTTCGACGCGATGCTCAGCGCGTTGCCGGTGCCGCAGTAGGCGTCGAGCGTTTCGAGATAATTCGGCAGCCGACGCGGGATGTGCGTGTAGTCGGTGCCGCCGATGCCGACGAAGACGCCAGTCTTCGAGCCCGCCACGCGTTCTTGACCCAAGCCGGCATGCTCGAACGCTTCCCACGCGCACTCCAGTAACAAGCGCTGTTGCGGGTCCATGCGCGAAGCTTCGCGCGGCGTGATGCCGAAAGCGCGCGGATCAAAGCGATCGATTCCTTCAATGAAACCGCCCCAGCGGGTCACGATCTTGCCGGGAGCGTCGACGTTTGCGTCGTAGAAATCGTCGACGTTCCAACGGTCGGCCGGGATCTCGCGAATGCCTTCGCGTCCTTCGGCCATCAGGCTCCAATACGCTTCCAAATTCGGCGCGCCGGGGAGTCGACAACCCATGCCGATCACGGCGATCGGCTCGGCTTCGACCGCCGGACGGAACTCGATCTCTTCGACCGTGCCGTCGGAGTCGGTCGCCAGGAACTTGGCCAACGTCTCGGTCGTCGGATAGTCCCAGGCGAGCGTCGGCTGCAGCGATCGGCCGAGATAGCTTTCCAGATCGCCGATCAAGCCGACCATCTGCACGCTGTCGAGACCGTAACTGGTGAACGGCTGACCGACGTCGAAATCGGACGGCAGAATCTTGAGCTTCGCCGAAAGTTCTTCCGCCAGCCAACGCTCGATCTCGGCCGACGTGCGACGGATCGGCTTCACACCGGGGCGCGAGAGCGGGTCGCGATTGAGCGAGACTTCGGTGTCGTCCTGTTCCGCGTCGAGATCGCCGGCCGAGACGATCGCGGCGGCGTCGGGGTTCTGCACTTTTTCGAGCGAGAGGAGCAGCAGATCGACGTAACCGTTCTGCACGCTGCGGAGCGTCGCTTCGAAATAGCGGAGGTATTTTTCGTAGGTGTCGAGCCCGTACTTGCGGCTAATGAGGTCTTTGTTGTTGCGAAGATTGACCAGCCACGCTTCGAGCGTGAGTCGATAGTCGTTGCCGGCCGAGCGCCATTCGGCGACGTCGTAGACGCCCTTGGCCGAGTCGAGCAATTCATCTTGGAACGGCAGCGACGAGCCGGGGAACATCTTGGCGATGAACGCCATATCGGCTTGCGTCTGGATCGTGTCGGCCCGCTTGACGGCGACGACCGTCTGGATGCCGAGAAACGCCGATTCGCTGGTGATTTCGTAGCACTTCTGAAAGAAGCGGCGATAGATTTCTTTTTGCTTCCCCTGCGCCCGGACGGCCAGCGGCACGAAGTGCTCGAGGGCGTCGATGCAGGTGACGGCATCGACCTTTTGCGTCACGTGGAAGTCGCGCCACGAGCCGAGGCGAACGTTCCCCTTGTCGGAGCGTCGGCGACTCGCAAAATCGTATTGAGCCCGATTTACCGTGAGGCCGGTGATCTCGGCGACTTCGAGTTTGTCGGTGCCGTAACGGAGCATGCCGCCCCAACCGCAACCGATATCGACGACGCGATCCCCTTTCTCGACGCGAGCCAATTGCGCAATGCGGCGGAGCTTGTTCTCTTGCGCTTGCTGCAAGTTTTCGGCCCGATCCCAGAGGGCCGCGCTGTCGGACAGGTACTCGCCGTCGAGCACCAGGCGGAAGAAACCTTCGTCGAGTTCGGGCTCCAGATCGCTGCGCGACGAATCGCGCGACGGGGCCGTCGAACGCGGCGCGGCATGGGCCGACTCGCCGTTCGTCGTCGTTTTCGTCGCATCGCCGCGCGAACCGTGATCGCCGTTCTTGCCGGGCTGTTCGCCGTTGGCGCCGCCGGTTGAACGCGACGTCGGCGGCGGCGTCGGGGAGGTGAACTCGTCGGCCTCGTCCTCGGCGCCGGTCGTCGCAGCACCGTACCGATACGCCGCCACGACGCCGGTCAGTTTCCCCTCGACGTACAACGCTTTCGTCGCGCGTCGTTGGATCTTACCGCTCGAAGTCTTCGGGATTTGGCCCGGCTTGAGTAGCACGATCGAATCGAGTTGCAGTTCGTGTTCTTCCGAAACGATGTTGCGCATCGCTTGGAAAATCGCCTCGGGATTCTCGCAGTTGCGAACGTTCAATTCGTGAACGATAACGAGCTTTTCCGTCTCGTCTTGCTCCAACGAGAACGCCGCCCCGGCACCCAAGGCGAGCGTGCCATTGGCTTTGAGGACCGAGTGCTCGACGTCCTGCGGATAGTGATTGCTGCCGCGGATGATGATCAGATCTTTGATCCGACCGGTGACAAACAACTCGCCGTCGTGAAAGAAGCCGAGATCGCCGGTGCGCAGGAACGGGCCGTCGCCGTTGGGCAGATGAGCGCCGAACGTTTCGCGCGTCGCGTCGGGCATTTTCCAATATCCCGCCGCCACGCTGGGACCTTGCACCCAAACTTCGCCGATCGCGTCGGAAGCCGACGGTTGCAGCGATTCGGGATCGACGATGACCACGCGTTGCCCGCCGGCCACGGCGCCGTTGCCGACCAACGCCCGGGCGTCGGGATCGTCGTTCGGCACCGGGACGACGCGATGTTGCTCGAGCGCCGTCGATTGGAAACTGACATGCACCGGCGGACGATCGGGCCGACCGCCCGTGACCATCAACGTCGATTCGGCCAGTCCGTAACAAGGATAGAACGCTTCGCGCTTGAATCCGCACGGGCCGAACGCCGCGGTGAACCGCTCAAGCGTCTCGTTCCGCACCGGCTCGGCCCCGCAGAACGCGACTTCCCAGCAGCTCAAGTCGAGCGTGGCCCGCGCCTCGGGCGAGATTCTTTCGACGCAGAGATCGTAAGCGAAGTTGGGACCGCCGCTGACCGTGGCGCGATACTTCGAGATCGCTTGCAGCCAACGCAATGGACGTTGAATGAACGCGACCGGCGTCATGATGACGGCCGTCGAATCGGCGTAAATCGGCTGAATAATGCCGCCGATCAGGCCCATGTCGTGATAGGGGGGCAGCCAAATGACGCCGCTGCTGTGCGGGCCGTTGCCGAAGAACTGCTTGATGGCGTCGGAGTTGTGCAGCAGGTTACGATGCGTAACCATCACCCCCTTGGGCGCTTGCGTGCTGCCCGAGGTGTACTGCAAGAAGGCGAGGCTCTCGCCGGTCAGTTCCGGCTTGCGCCAGGCCGACTCGATGCCCGGCTCGAGATTGTCCGTCGCCATCCACTGCAACGAGAGCAACTCCGGCACGCCGGCCAAGCGCTTCGTCACATCGGTCAAAATCTTCTTCGTCGTCAGCACCAAGCTCGGCTTCGCGTCGGCCACGATCGAGAGCAGCCGCGAGGTCAACCGATTCATCCGCGGCATGTACGCCGGGACCGCGATGACGCCGGCATACAAGCAGCCGAAGAACGCGGTGATGTACTCCAAACCGGGCGGATAGATCAGAATCGCGCGATCACCGGCACGTTGCGTCCGCTGCAACCACGCGGCAATCGCGCGGGCTTGACGATCCAACTCGGCATACGAGAGGTTGTGCTCTTCCGACTCGCCGTCGGCCAGAAATCGGAACGGGCAATGCGCGCTCCGGTCCGCATTGCGCCGTTGCAGCAATTCGACGAACGTATCGATTTCAACGGGCGCGGATTCCAATGGCGCTGGTGCCATGGGGTGCGATCTCGAGGTTTCAGTAACTCAAATGTGGTCCGACGGCGTACACCGCCCGACTCCGCAACACCCCGTGGGGCGCAGATCATCGGCCGTTGCTACACCGGCTAAACCGCCTGGACCGTACGCGCAACTCCGGCGAAACCGACGAGAAGTAGCAAGCTCTCGTCGACCTCACCAAGCGGTGCGTCGGTTATGTCTCAAAGTTCTTGCCGACAACGCCTTAGCGCCGTACGGCAGGTGGAAATGGTCTGCGCAGACGAATACTCTTCCCCGTCGGCGCAGGTTACCATCCCGGTCAGCTTAATCGACCGTCGAAAACGATGTCAACCGAAGACGCAACCCATTTAACCTATTTGACTTATATTAACGTATTAAGGATTGTAAGCACTTTGACGGTCTCAAGCCGTAGGTGCACCCTAGGCGATTAGTTGACGGTCGCCCGCGGATGGTCCAAAGTAGGAGGCTCGCAGTCGACGCAACCCGCCGCCTCGCCAGAGGTTCCGCCCGTGGCGGGTTGTTTGCCGGCGATCACCGTAAGTTCCCACCTTCGCTTTTTCCCACCCTCCCACGAGTTCCCCCGATGCTTGCTTTACGCCGAACGCGGCTGTGGCTTTGTTGTGCAATGATGCTGGGACTGTCGCCGCAGGCCGTGCGAGCCGAGAACTGGCCGCAATGGCGCGGGGCGAATCACGACGGTGTGAGCCATGAAACCGGCCTGCCGACGACGTGGAGTGCAACGGAGAACGTCCTGTGGCGGACGCCGTTGCCGGGGCCGGCTGGCGCGACGCCGGTCGTCTGGGAAGATAGGATCTTTCTGACGTCGGCCAAAGAACAGGACCTCGTGCTGATTTGCCTCGATACGTCGGGCAAAGTGCTGTGGGAAAAAACGCTCGGCACCGGCGATCAAGCCGTCCGCGGCGACGAAGGAAACATGGCAAGCCCCTCGCCGGTGACCGACGGCAAGCACGTCTGGGCAATGTTCGGCAACGGCATTCTGGCCTGCTACGACTTCGCCGGGAACGAAGTCTGGAAGATCGATCTGCAACAGAAGTACGGCAAATTCAGCATCGCGTTCGGCATGACGTCGACGCCGATCCTCGACGGCGACAAACTCTACATCCAACTGCTGCACACGAATTATTACTTACTGGCCGCGCTCGACAAGTTGACTGGCAAAGAACTCTGGAAGCACGACCGCACGAGCGACGCCCGCGCCGAGTGCGAACACTCGTACGCTTCGCCGACGCTCTATCGCGACGGCCAGCAAGAGTTTTTGCTCGCCCACGGTTGCGATTATGTGACGGCCCACAGCCTCGTCGACGGTAAGGAGATTTTCCGTTGCGGCAAGCTGAACGCCCCCGGCGACAAGT
>CAMCTH010000084.1 GCA_945877965.1 Planctomicrobium piriforme
CAATCTGCCGCGTTACGATCTTGCGTCGTTCGACCTGTTCGACGTCCACGCCTTTCCGTTCCTTTCGTTTCCGGCGTTCCAGTGGGTGCGTAAACGGCGGATGCCCGACGTGCCATGGTTGCTCACCTGGCTCGAAGTTTGGGGGAGCGACTACTGGCGGCGGTACCTCGGCTGGAAGGGCGTGGTCGGCACGCAGTTCGAGCGTTACTGCGCCGCCGCGGCCCCGCATCATTTGTGCATCTCGCCGACGACCGGCCGGCGGCTGCATGATCTGCTCGGCGTCGACGAGTCGCGGATCAGCGTGATCCCGCGCGGCTTCGCCCCGCCGACGATTTCCTTTACGCAACCGCGCGATGCACATCGCGTCGTCGTTGCCGGGCGGTTACTGTCGTACAAACGAGTCGGTCTGCTGCTGCGAGCTTGGCCCGAAGTCGTACGAGCCGTTCCCGATGCAATACTCGAAATCATCGGCGACGGGCCGGAGCGAGCGGCGTTGGAACGACTCGCGCAGAAATTGAATCTCGGCGACGGCGTGCGGTTCGTTGGGCAGTTGCCCGAATTCGCCGACGTGTTGGCGAAGATCGCGTCGGCTGGGCTGCTGTTGCAGCCGTCGGCCCGCGAGGGACAAAGCACCGTGGTGCTCGAAGCGCTGTCGGTCGGCACGCCGGTGTTGGCCGCGACCGGCGCAGAAACGGCCGTCGGCGACTTTCTCGGCCCGCCGTCGATCACCGCCGCCGCCCGGCTCGACGTCGCGGCTGGGCCGGACGCTTGGTCGGCGCGGATCATCGAACTCCTACGCGACGATGACTTACGCAATCGGCTGGCCGCCGCAGGCCGCGAGTCGGTCGCACAGCTCGGCTGGGACGATCAGATCGCCCCGCAGATCGAGGCGATGTATCTGCGGTTGATTTCCGAAAGTAGGTCAGGCATCTCGGGTGCCTGACAGCCCCACCGCATCGGATGAATGTCAGGCACGAAACGTGCCTGACCTACGGCGGAACGGATCATTCACACCGGCTTGCGCGCCGCCAGCAGCAAACAGCCCGACTCGTAGGGGTTGGTCGAGTCGTCGTCGATCACGCCGTATGCCACGCTCCAAGCCAGCGGGGTGCTCAAGAATCGCACCGGCCAGGGGAGTCCACGACGGAGTTTGAGGCTCCGCTGAATCTCGATCGGCCGCTGCTTTCCCCCTTTCAGCCGATACAGCAGTCCGCCGGTCCAGTTGGTCCACGTCTCCCAGCGCCGCACCTGCCGGCCCGCCAAGTAGCCGCGGAACTGCATCAGTTCCAGTCCCGCCGCGGCGAAGAGTTTCGACCACTCGTCGATCGTCGGATAGCGATAGTGGACGAGTCGCTTGTCGGTTTCGGCCAAATAATGATCGCGCGTCCGGCGGCTAAACATTCCCGGCCCGCGCATGAGTTGGTGCAGTCCCGGCGAAGGGACCGTGGCGAAGAACCAGCCTCCCGGCTTCAAGCACCGGGCCGACTCCGCGAGGCATGGCGGCAGGTCGGGGATGTGCTCTAGCACGGAGTTCGAGAAGGCGAAGTCGAACGAAGCGTCGGGTTCGGCCACCCGGTCGGCCCCCGCCGTGTGGACCTTTTCGTAGATGCCGATCTTCTCGGCCAGCGCCGTCTCGGCCGGATCGGGGTCGACGCCGACCAGTTTCCACTTCGCTTCGACGAGCCCCGCCAGGATTTTGGTGAGCACGCCGTCGCCGCAGCCGACGTCGAGTCCCCGCCCCGCGCGCGGCATCACCGACGCCAATTCCGGCAGTTCGATGGCCCGCCAGAAGTTCGTCGCCGGCTGAAACGGAGCGTCGGCCATGAACTGGACCAGCAGTTCACGGCGGACCGACCGACGGATCTCCCGCCCCTCGGTCGCTGTCGCGGAAAAACTTGCGGAAATCCGATCAGCGGAGCGGCTCATAATAATTTCCTAACATAACACATACCGATCTTTAACGTAGAAGAGGAATGTGCTAATTCTAAACGATGTCACCTTTTCCCTGTCCCGATGGCACGGGACTATCTGGAGGCCCCACATGCACAACCGTATCGTGATCCCGTTTGGAACGAGTGACCGTTGCGTACGACTTTTGTTCGATGTGGTGATCGGCAGCTTGGTTTTCTACGGCTTCCGCTAGTCTGAGCGGGACGAACCACCAACCCAACGGCGGGCCCCCGACCGGCTGATTTCATTTCGGCCGGTTTTCATTTCGGAACAGCGATCATGTCGAGCGTGATCGACTTCTCCGCCCGGCCCGTTCCCATGACGATCGCTTTGCTTGCCGCAGGCGGTCTCGCCGGGTCATAAAACTCGGGGCGAATCTCGTTCAATGCTTTGCTCGTCGCGTCGTCGCTGACATAGTACGTCGCCTTGACGAGATGCCGCAGGTCGCCGCCCGCCTGCTCGACGGTCTTCTGCAACGTTGTCAAGAGATCGCGGACCTGCCCCGCCGCGTCGCTCGGTTCGCCGTACAAGCCCGAGACGTAAATCGTCCGCTCGCTGTTCACCCGCACGGCGCGACAATAGACGGGCGACGGCTTCTTGTGCGGCGGCGTGATGTATTCGACCGCGACGCGTTCGCGATTCCCCAACTCCGGTAACGCCGCGGCAATGAGTTCGATCTCGATCGGCACCGTCGCGGCCGACTTCCATTCGACGAACACCGTGACCGGCATCGGCCGCTTGCCGAAATAAGTCTTCATCTCGCGCCGTACATCGTTTGCCAAAATGATCGGCTGCAAAAACACTTTGAGCTGCACGGCGTACGACCAATCGAGGCCGACGTGCTTGAGCGTTTGTTCAAGGCTATCGAGCGTCCCGGCGACCGAAGCCATCAGCGGCTCCGTGACGGCGTCGCCCGAGATATAGAGTTTGTGCATGGGCGGCAGCACGGCGGCAGCGTCGTAGCTCACGACGTTCACCGGCGCGACCGCATCGCGCCGCGTGGCGACGGCGTCGACCTTCACCAAGTGATCGAAGTGCGAGTCCGGGATCGAATTGACGACGAACGACACGGCGGGTCGGTAACGACCGGCGTACGTCGACTTGAGCCAGTCGTTCACCACGGCTTGCCCGCGGGGATGGCTGAGCACGAAGTTAAATTTGACGACCTGCGCGAGACTGCTGCCGGCGACATGCAGAACGGCGGTGAGTTCTGCGATCGAAGAGGCGAGATGCTCGGCGATTTTTTGCGGATCATCGAGTTTCGGCTTCGCAATCGTGGCGGGGAGTTCCTTCGTGCCGAATTGCTCGGTATGAACCAGCGGCACATTGCCGACGACGACGGCTCGCGACATGCCGGTCTGCGGATCGGAGTCGATGACGTCGACGATGCCGTACGGCAACTCGTCGTTCGCCGCACCGAGGCTCAGCTTCGGTTGCGCGAGTGCGGCGGTCGCGACGGCGGCCGATTGCAAGAACTGGCGACGATCGGGATCGAAGGGGGACATCGGCGTGCTCCGCTTTCCGTCGGGAAACAGGTTCGTCGGCAGCGTAACCGTCGAGCCGACGAGAGTCGAGCATCGCGCAACCGTTTCCCCACGAATTACGGGCGTTGGCCGCAGACGGGTCGCGGTTGAAATTGACACTTTCGGCCGATCCAGACTAGGTTGCCGGCCTCACATGCACGCCTTCGCTCGACGTAATATGATCGCAACATCCTCCACCACCGTTGCCGAGGCCGTGACTTCGGTCGCGCCGTTGCCGGCGTACGACGGTGATCCGCTCGACGATCGCGCCGCGACGATCTGGTCGTGGCGATTCGTCTGGCTCGGGCTGGCCGTACGGGTGCTGCGCTACCTGACAGTCTTCCCGTTGTGGCAAGATGAACAGTTGGTCGCGCTCAACATCAGCTTTCGCGACTATGCCGGCCTGCTGAAGCCGCTCGACTTGCATCAAGTCGCACCGCTCGGATTTCTGCTCGGCACGAAATGGCTGACGCAAACCTTCGGCTTCAACGAGTACACGCTCCGCGGGCTGGCGCTGGTTTGCGGCTGCGGCGGGTTGCTGCTGTTTCGTTCGCTGGCCGCCCAGTTGTTGCGCCGGACGGCTCTCGTCTCGGCGGTCGCCGTGTTCGCCTTGGCGTACTTTCCAATTCGGCACTCGGCCGAGGTGAAGCCGTACGCCTGCGATCTGTTCTGCGCCGTGCTATTGCTGCGACTCGCCGTCTGGTGGCGGCAGAATCCCACGAAGCTCGCACCGCCGCTCGCCCTGATCGCCGCGACGATCGCGACGTTGCCGTTTTCGTTTCCCGCGATCTTCGTCGTCGGCGGGATCAGCATTGCGATGCTGCCGAGCGTGTTGCGCCGTCGCGAGGCGCGGTACTTCGCGACGTACGTCGTGTTCAATCTGGCGGCGCTCGCGGTATTCGGCGGCTTGCTGCGGTTGGCGGTGAACGAGCATTTCGAAGCGGCGACGACCGACGATTTTATGTATAGCTACTGGGACGGCAGCTTTCCGCCGCCGCTCGCGCAATCGCTCAAAGAACTGTGGGCTTGGCCCTGGTGGTTCATCAACGTTCATGCCGGCGAAGGGATGGCGTACCCCATCGGTTCGAAAAAATTCGGCAGCGTCGTCTCGACGATCCTCGCGCTCGTCGGCGTCTTCGTGATGTTGCGCCGCGGGCGAACGTGGTTGTCGACCGTGACCGCAACGACGCTTGGCCTCGGACTCATCGCCGCAGCGCTCGGGCGTTATCCCTACGGCCACGGCGAACGATTGCAGCAGTATTGGGCCCCGTTCATTTGCTGTTTGATGGGGGCCGGAATTGCTGCGGGCATCGCGTGCAGCCCGCTGGCGATCGTGCGGCGGCGCGGAGCGACGGCGATGATCGCAATCTTCATCCTGCTCGGACTTGTGTGGGGGGCCGAGACGCAACTGCGGCCGTATAAGCATCGTTACGATCGCGAGCACCAAGGATTCAGTCGTTGGTTCTGGCGATTGGGTTCGAACGGCGCGCCGCAACTTTGTCTGACCGGCGATTTTGGGCGGCCGCTGTTTCAGATCGATCGCCAGAAATCGTATCTCGTCTATCGCGATCTCTCTCGTCGCGTGCCGACGACGCAACGCGAACGCCTGGCAGCCGTCCCGAGCGGCGTGCCGATCGAAGCGATCGCCTTCACGCTCGAAGGGGAGCCGCTTCACTCGGCGCCGTTGAACGGCTGGAAAGCTGCGATGGAAAAGGAATATCGTCTCGTCGACGAGCGGCAGTACACGGTGATGATCGACGACAAACCGGGCAAGCGGGCAATCTATCACGTTTGGCGGTGGGAACCGCTTTCGCCGCAAAGCCGCCCCGAGTCGGCCGCGAGTTTTGAGCCGTATCCGATTTACTGAGCGAGTCGCGCCGATCATTCAAGAGACGACTACGGCAACCGTGCCCCGATCGTTTCGAACAGATCGAGCAGTTTCGCAAGCTCGACCGGTTTGACGTAGTAGTGATTGAAGCCGGTCTCGTCTTGGCGCTGACGGTCGGCCACGCTGGGGGTGAAGCCGGTCAGAGCGCACATCACCACGTCCTTAAAGTTCGGCCGCTCGCGCAAGAGCTTGGCCACCTGATAGCCGTCCATGCCCGGCAAGCCGATATCGAGCAAGATGACGTCGGGGCGCGAATGCGAGGCCATTTCGAGGGCGGTAGGCCCGGTGCGTGCTATGTGGACGTCGTGCCCGTGAAGTCTCAGCAACAGACTCATACTGTCAGCGGCGTCGATATTGTCTTCGACGATCAGCACGTTCAAGCTGCGGTGTGGGGGTTTGCCATCTACCAAGACGGTCGTGACCTTCGGCACGACAGGCTGGGTGAGGATCGGCAACTTGATGGTGAATTCGCAGCCGCTTCCCAGGCCCGCGCTCGATGCTTGTAGTCGGCCTTCATGCATCTCGACGAGATTGCGGGCCAGCGCCAGGCCGATTCCCAGGCCGCCGTACGATCGGCCGAGTGAGCCGTCGACCTGCGTAAAGAGTTCGAAAATGTGCGGCAACATTTCCGGCGCGATGCCGATGCCGTTGTCGCGGACATGCACGATCGCCTCGTCGTTATTTTGGCAAACCGCCATCCGAATCAGTCCGCCGGTCTCGGTGTACTTGGCGGCGTTGTTGAGCAGGTTGACGATGACCTGCTCCATTCGCGCGGGATCGGCTTCGACCCAAATCGGCTGCGTCGGTAAGGAGACCGAGAACTCATGCTTGCGGGCATTCATGAAGGGCCGAACCGCTTCGGCCGCATGATTGACGACGACCCGCAGTTCAACCTGCTCCTTCGTCAACCGCAGTTTCCCCTTGGTGATGCGGGTGATGTCGAGCAGATCGTCGACCAAGCGGACCATCTGCCCGACTTGACGGTCGATGATGTTGCCGGCCTGCTCGATGATCGGATCGGTCGTCTTCATCTGCCGCAGAATGCTCAAGGCATTCAAGATCGGCGAGAGCGGGCCTCGCAATTCGTGCGAGAGCAACGCCATGAACTCTTCTTTGTTGCGGTTGGCCTCGGCCAGACCGTCGGCCCGCTTGCGTTGCGCCAGCAGGGCGTCGCTCTCGGTGAGATCGTGCATCACGCGGGCGAAGGTCCGCGCTTGCTTGGTTTCGTCGAGCAACGGCGTGACGACCGCCTGAGCCAAAAACTTCGTGCCGTCTTTGCGGACTTGCCAGCAACGACTATCGACCCGCCCGGAGGCCAGCGCCGCCGCGAGTTCGTGTTCGGGCTGACCGGTCAAAATATCTTCGGGAGTGAAGAAGCGCGAAAAGTGCTGCCCGATGACTTCATGCGATGCATAACCGAAGAGCCGCTCGGACCCGACGTTCCAGCAGATCACGTGGCCGGTAGGCCCGACGAGAAAGACGGCGTATTCTTTGGCATCGCTGGCCAGCAAATCGAATCGCTGTTCGCATTCACGACTCGTCGGACGGGCCGATTCTTCGGAGGTCATAGCGACCCCTTTCTGCTGCTGGTTCCGGCGTTCGTCCGTGACGAACGCTTCCGTGAGGCGGATGGAGCAGATTGAATAGATAATCGTCGCCGCGGGCGGACGCGATCAGATAAGAAAAGAGGGCCATCCGGCCGACTCAATCGCTGTGATTCTACCCCAGCGGGATGGTAAAGCGCCGACTAAACCCAAAGTTGGCGATAATAAGTGAGCGGTAAGCCGCGCGCCGGCGCGCGGTCGGTGGTGGTTATTGGCTCATGCCGCTACAATTCAGGCGGCAACTCGTCGCGGTTGGGGCACTCCCCGTCGGTCGTTTGATCTGAAACGACGGCTCTTTCATACCGCTTGTCTTGTCGGATTTTCCGGGAAGACAGCTTCGTGCGCCGCGCCCTTCGACGTCGTTAGGAATTTCATGAGTAGCGAAGTTGCCGCGCCGGTCGTGTTGCCGCGCGCCCCCTCGGTGACCTTCGAACGAATCCGGCACGCGCTGACGGTGGCACCGGGAATTGCCGTGCACTTCGCGGTGTTCGCCGTTCCTTTCGTGGAATTCACCGTCTGGTCGATCCCGGCGATGTTGTTCACGGCCTACCTCACCGGGCTGGGCGTCTCGGTCGGGTATCACCGTTATTTCTCGCATCGCTCGTATAAGACGTCGCGCGTGTTTCAATTCCTGATCGCCTGCGTCGGTTGTGCGTCGTTGCAAAACGGCCCGCTCTGGTGGGCGTCGACGCATCGCAAGCATCATGCCCATTCCGATGAGGAAGGCGATCCGCATTCGCCGGTGCTGCACGGCTTCTGGCATTCACACATCGGCTGGATGATGTCGCGTAAGACGACGCAAGGCGACTATGCGCGGATGAAGGACTTCACCGTCTACCCGGAGTTGGTGTGGCTCAATCGGCTCTTCATGCTGCCGGCCTTGGCGTGCATCGTCGCGGCATACGGGCTGATGGGCTGGAACGGCGTGGTGTGGGGCTATTGCCTCGGCACGGCTCTTGCCTTTCAGGTCACGCTGGCGATCGGTTCGATCGGGCATTTGTGGGGCCCGCAGCCGTTCGACAATGGCGACAGTAGCCGCAACAACCTGATCCTCGGCATCGTGGCGCTGGGGGACGGCTGGCACAACAACCACCATCGCGCGCCAAGCTCGGCCCAACAGGGCTTCCGCCAAAACGAATCGGACCTGAGCTTCAACATCATCCGCGGCTTCGAACGCCTGGGACTCGTGTGGGACGTGAAGCTACCGCCGGCCGCGGCTTTGCAAGAAGCGAATGCTGCGGCGAGATAACAAATACCCCCAACAGGAATCGAATAGCCTCGAAAAATGCGGGGATAACGCGGCTACCGACGGCACTGTTACCACTTCTGTTACCACTGCCGACATCGTAGGCAGCGATTCGCCCCCCGCCTCGACGGCTCCGACCGTCGAACTGCCTAACGAGCTGGCCCGCATCGTCGAACTCTGGCCGACGCTGACCGCGGCGACTCGGCGGAAGATCGCGGCGCTGATCGGTGTGACCATGTGACACCGCCCAATCCTTCAACGGGTCCCTCTCGACGCATCGCCAACCGCCGTCGCCGCTTTTCTGGAGGGCTGAAGATATTTCGATGACCGGCATCATCTCCGGGGGACCCTTCCCCCAGGAATTTGACCCGCACCTCCCGGTCTTTTCCCAATCTATACGGTGCATCTAGCTTCGACCTTCGCGAGCTTCATGCGCAGTTGCACCTGGATATCGCTGTGCGACAACAACTCCAAGCTCCTCGGGATGTTCGACGTCTTCGAGGCGGACCTAAACAAGAAGTACAAGTCGGCCCTGAAGAACACGCCGACCGTAGACGCCTCGGGCAATATCCTCCCCGACGACGAGGACACCCCCTAGTCTAGGTATTCACGTGAATACCTAGAACGGGTGGTAGGCATGAAGAAAGCCCCTAAAAACCCACGAGCGAACATCGTCTACCGGCGAGAGTTGCTCCTGGCGGCGGCCGAGGACGACGACTTTAAGAACGCGTGCTGTCTCCGGTACTCACGGGGCTCGACCCTGCGGTCCGAGCAAAGTTGGCCATGATGCGGCTGGCGGGACAGCGACCGGAGTGAACTACGGGTGAAGCCAACCGAGTATGAGCGTCGGTTTGTCCTAGTAGCGGACAAACGCCTCGCTGCGTTCTGAGTTGCTCCACGTAATTTGAGGACCGGTATCACCCCGGGGGACCCAGCCCCTAAATTTTCGACCCACACCTCCCGGTCTATTCCCAGCCTAAACGGTGCATCTAGCTTCGACCTTGGCAACCATGATGGTCTCTGTAACTAGGTGAATCGAAATCAGTGGCAAAATGATTGCACATGGCATTCCGCTCCCCGATCGTCACGCGGTCGAGTTCTTTGAGCACCTAAGCTCCCTCTCGGTTTGTTTGACAGGAAGAGACGGCCGATCCGTTGACCGGAACGCTTTCAGCTTTTCTCTCCAGCAATACCAGCAGAATTCCACCGAGTACGGCAAGCGAAGCCAAGCTCAAACGCAAAGTGAGCGGCTCATCGAGACAAATCACGCCTCCTAAGGCTGCAATAATCGGAACACTGAGCTGCACCGTTGCGGCGTGCATGGTCTTGAGTGTCGGCATTACGGAATACCAAATCGCGTAACCGATTCCAGAGGTCACTGCACCTGAGGCAACTGCGTACGCCACGCCTACTATTTCCATTGAAAAGCTATCGTGCATGAGCAGGCTCAACACGGCTGCCATCGGAGCGGCTCGTAGGAAATTTCCCGCCGTCACCTTTGTCGGATTACCAGCACCTTTGCCACGCGGTTCTTCACGGAATTCCGTGGGTGGCTTCTGAAACGGGGCGGTTTTGTTAGTCTTTTGAGATGAGCGAACTCACGGAACATTATCGACGGTTGCTGGGCCTGGACGAGGCTTGGCGGGTGGCGGGGGTGGATCTTCGGCCGCAGGAGAAGCGGGTCGAGATCGCGGTGGAGCATGTCGGCGGGCGGCTGACTTGTCCCGAGTGCGGAACGAGTGGGCCGCAGGCGGATCAGGCCGAGCGGCGCAGTTGGCGACACCTGGACACGATGCAGTTCGAGACGCGGATCACGGCTGCGGTGCCTCGTTGCGGCTGTCCGGCTTGCGGGGTGAAGACGATCGCCGTTCCGTGGGCGGGTAAGCACGCGCGATTCACGCTGCTCTTCGAAGCCTTTGCGGTGGAAGTGCTGACGGCCTGCACCACCGTGCAGCAGGCGGCCCAACTCCTTTCCCTTCACTGGGAGACGGCTCATGCGATCATGCAACGGGCCGTGGCCCGCGGCCTCGAACGACGGCAGACGGACGAGGTGACCTACGTCGGCTTCGACGAAAAGAGCTTCGGCCGTGGACACGACTACGTCTCCGTCATGACCGACTTGGACGCGAGCCGCGTGTTGGAAGTCGTCCCGGAGCGGACCGAGGAGGCGGCGGAAAAGCTCTGGAAAACGTTGCCCGAGGAGCAACGCCGGCGGGTTCGCGGCGTGGCGATGGATATGTGGCCGGCCTACGCGACGGCGACCGAGAAGCACGCCCCGCAAGCCGAAATCGTGCATGACAAGTTTCACGTCGCCAAGCACTTGAACGAAGCGGTCGATGCCGTGCGACGCCGCGAGCATCGCGAGTTGAAGGAAGTCGGCGACGAGCGTTTGACCGGCAGCAAGCAGTTGTGGCTCTACAATCGCACGAACTTGAAAGCCGCTCGCCGTCGCGAGTTGAATGCTCTGAAAGAAGAAGACCTCCAGACGAGTCGCGCCTGGGCCGTGAAGGAGAACTTCCGCCGCTTCTGGCAACACGTCTATCCGAGTAGCGCCCGGGAGTTCTTCGAGGAGTGGTACGCCTGGGCCGTCCGCACGCGGCTGAAGCCGATCGTCGAGAAGGCGAAGATGCTGAAGCGACACTTGCCGCGACTCTTGAGCTACTTCCGTCACCACATTACGAACGCCGCAAGCGAAGGCTTCAACAGCCGGATACAAGCGATCAAATCCGCCGCCCGCGGCTTCCGCAACTTCGAGCACTACCGCACCCGCATCCTCTTCTTCTGCGGAAAACTCAAACTGCTACCGAATTCAACCCACGGAAATCCGTGAAGAACCAAAAAAAGAAAGCCACTCTAATGACCGAAGAAAATGGGCTGACGCAGCAATCCGCAGCGAAAAAAACCGTCGCCGACTCCGCCTTCGTTGAAACAGGTGTTTTCGGTCATTAGTTTTCTGGCGGTGATGCTGAGCGCAACAACGTGGGCACAGACGAGCGGACATCGCAAGCCGGCCAAAGCCCTCTACAACCAAAGCGAGAACCATATGACCGCGTGCGAGAAATCGATCCTGCATACCCTTGAGAACAGCATGTTCATGTTTCCGGAACTGCCTGGACGCTGGGAGCTACCGACCTTCCCGGGCGTTCGAGCGCATGCCACCCCTCACGTGTCCCATCCGGTCGGCAATCTTGTCGGCGTATCCACCCTCACGGAAGAGAATGCTGATGCCGTCATCGTGCAGGTGCAGGACTTCTTCGCCAAGCGCCGTCACGCGGTCGGCTGGTGGCTCAATCCATCGTCCACGCCGGTCGATCTGGTCACCAGGCTAGAAGCCGCTGGATTCTCGAGAGTGATCGAACAAGCCGGGCTGGCGCTGACCGACATGCAGCGCGACATCCGGTGCAACCCATCAGTGACCGTGCGACAGGCGACCATCGCGGATCGAGATGACGTCATTCGCCTGTACACAGCCGGCTATCCCTTGCCCGAGCAGTTGGCCGCCGTTTACTGCGACGTGTTGCCGCTCGTCGAGTCCGGAAGTCACTATCTCGCGTTTCTGGACGGTGTCGAGGGTCCGGTGTCGG
>CAMCTH010000085.1 GCA_945877965.1 Planctomicrobium piriforme
CTGTCCCTCCCGAAAACTCGATTCGGCTGGAGGCGCGGTTTGAGCGGACGTCAGTAGCGGTTGATGGCGTCGCGATTTCGAGAAAAGTCGCGTTAAGTGAGCGAGCAGCCGGCTTGTTCGAACCTTTTTGGTGAGCAGACAGCGCAGGCTCAGCGCTCGACTTCGGCGGGTGAACGAAAAACGCGGCGACCTATGCCGCGCGACGGGTGTAGCGATGATGCAATCCGCCGACCTGCGGAATCGCGCTGACCGTGCCGCGTTCAGGCCGCTCGACCTCGCGCGGGATCGGCGCATTATCGTCCAATCCCATGTGCGTGCGGGAGGTGTGGTAATACTCGCAGTACGACCGCAGGAGACGTAGCAAGTGTCGCTCGTTGAGCACGATCACGTGATCGAGGCACTCGCGACGGATTGAGCCGATCAAACGTTCCACGAACGGATTCTGCCACGGACTGCGTGGTGCGCTGACGACTTCTTCGCAGCCCAGGCTCTTGACGCGTTGCCGAAAGTACTCGCCGTAGATGCCGTCTCGGTCGCGCATCAGGAACCGCGGGGCCGTGTCGAACGGAAAGGCCTCCACAACCTGCTGTGCGGTCCACTCCGCCGAGGGACTGGTGGTGACGTGGAAGTGCAGTACGCGCCGCCGATCGAGCGACAACACGACGAAGACATACAGTACCCGGAATGTAACAGTCGGCACCGTGAAGAAATCGACCGCCGTCAGTTCGTGCAGGTGGTTGTTCAAGAACGTCTTCCAGTTCGGAGAAGACGGCTTACGGGTGCGGACCAAGTACTTGGCCACGGTCGATTCAGCCACCGCGTAACCAAGTAGCTTCAATTCGGCCTGAATGCGCGGCGCGCCCCAGAGTGTGTTCTCGCGCGACATCCGACGGATCAAGTCGCGTAGCTCGCGCTCGATTTGCGGACGACCGGTCTTTCCACCACGTGACTTCCACCACCAGAAGAGCTGGAATCCTTGGCGGTGCCAATGAACGACCGTTGCCGGTTGCACGATCACCAGCGCGGCTTGCCAACCGGGCCACAGACGGGAGAGCACGACCCAAAACAACCGATCACGCTTCCGCAGCTTCGGCCGGGGACGAGATTGATGATAGGTCGCGAGTTGTTGTCGCAACGCCAAGTTCTCAGCCGTCAGACTGAGCCGCGGTCTCAGCAATGCTCGGAGCAGCAGGCAAATCGATTGAATCAGGCCCACGAAGAGGTCTCGCAAGTTTGCCGGGAAACGGCAATTTTACTCGCGAGAAGACCGCGTAGTGAATCTCGTAACTCCTTAACCGCGTTCATGTACGGAGTTATCGGTAGGGACAGGGGATCGATCGGCGGCCATGAATGCCGAGAATATCCGCTCCCGGAAAATCGCGCAAGTTCGATGCGGTAATCAATTACGATGGGCCTAGCGTGCCGATTTCAGCCGTGCGTCGCCGGGGATGAATTCCTTCGGTTGCGGGACGTCGGCGGTGATGTGACGCCAGCTCGCGCCGTTCTCGCGCATCGCTTGCCAATCGACAGGCTGGTACTTCACGTCGAGATGCGGCGTGTCGATCGGTTTCTTCGTATGATGCGAGTGCATGGCCGCGTCGACCATGCCGGTCGTGAGCAGCGTTCGCTCCGCGGGATACGGCTCTTTTCCGTGGATGAACAGGTGCTGAATCGCGTGCGACAGCGCTTTGAACAAGCAGCGATTTCCCCACGGGCCGTTGAAGTAGGCCGTCGCGCGCGGTTCCGTTTCTCCCTTCAGTTTGCAGGCGAAATTCCAGCGGTTTAAGCTCCCGCCGACGGCGGCTACCACGCCTTGCAAGCCGTCGCGATACGTTACGAGTAAAACGTGCTTTAATTTGTTCGGACCGACGCGGTCCAACTCCTTTTGAGCCGCCGCCGAGTTCCACGTCTCTCGCGCGAACTTCGCCTTCGTTTCCGCAGCCAAGGCGGCATCGAGCAACGCCCGCGACCAGCGGCCTTCGTTCGCCGCCTTTTCCGCAGCTTCGCCGACGAGCAACTCCACGCGACTCACACCGGTCTCGCCGCCGCGTCGCGCTTCGACTTGCGACTGCAACACTTCCAGCCCGTGAAAGTCGTATGCCTCCAAGCCGCCGCCGTGTACGGTCAACGCCGTCTCAATCTCCGCGCCGGCCGGCAGTTCGAGCATCGGCTGCCGTTCCGCTAACGGAACCGAACTCCCCGCCAGTAGCGGCATGCCGTTCTTTCGGGCCGTGTCGTACATCTCCTTCGCCCAATCCCAGCGATACGACAGATGCTTGTCGTTGAACAACGGAACATATCGTCCGGCACGCTGCATGACCGCCACGGCCTGGTCGAAGAACTGTTTGCGCGGATAGAGATGCTGCCGCAGTTCGTTGTACGGATAGTCGCCCTGCTCGCCGATCAGCAATACGGCATCGACCGCAAGGTCCCGACCGCCGCAACACATCGCTGCGTCGATCTTCGGATAAAGCGAGATATTCCACTGCTTGGAAACGTCGCGAGCCAAGTCATCCTTGGGAAATTGGTCGGCGTAAAACGACACGACGTCGCAGCCCGGATCGACCAGCTCGCCGCGGAAGTAATACGGCTCGAAGAAGTTCTCTAAGATATTGAACGCATGCGAGCGAAAGCGCAGCTCGGTGAACAGCGCCGCCACGCGCGGTCGGCGGGGCGGCTTCTGCGCAAAGATCGCACTCGGCGAACAGGCTAAGCTTGCAGCGGTTGCGGCGGCGATTTGGAGCGAACGACGGCGGGTGTAGCGAGGTTGGTTTGGCATAGTCGTAAGGATAGTCGCTGCCGCGGAACGAGCCAAATTGCAATGCCCAATACGCCGGCGAAACTTTCCGACCGTCGCCGGGTTATATCGAAAGTGGAAGCGATACGGATCGCCGGCCGAGCCCCGTCGCCGTGCCGCGAGTTCTCGCCATTTTAGCCGATGCGGGCCGTTGATTGCCCTCCGCCCGGTTGCTCTGCCAGTGGGGGCAATCATGATCGGTTGATGGCCACCGCAACGCGCACGCAACGCCGTTACGATCACCGTCTCCGAAATCTGGTTCGGACCACGCGGGACATTCACCGCGCCATCCAACGAGGCGTCCCCCGTTCGACCGCGCGTGGTTGGCTGACGGATATAGACGTCCTCGTCATCACCGTCGAGGCCCTCAACCTGGAGGCGACTCAGTTGCAGCGGGAAGTGTTACGGCTAAGCAGACGCGTTCAGAAGCTGATCGCGCTGCTACGAGTGTTGTTGGTCGTATTGAGAATGTCCGGCTACTCGCTGAGCCAGGCGCGACTGCCGGACGGCAGCCACAAACGCTCGCTAATGCGCGCCGTCGAACGATCACGTGCTTCCCTGCCGCTACGATCCGTGCTGCGCGTTGTGCTCTTGTCGCCTTCGTGTTCTCGAATTCGATGATCGAATCCTGGTGGCGCGTGCTCAAGCACCAATGGCTGTTCCTGAACACGCTGGATTCGGTTCGCGCGGTTGAGAAGCTCGCGGCGTTCTGTATACAAGAGCACAACACGCGGCGCCCGCACTCCGCTTAAGCTGCCATCGTTGTCGCCGGATGAATTTGACTTTGCGGCTGGGCAAGCCTTCTGCGGTTGCCGTAGGCGCTGTCCGTCCAAAGAATCCGCTAATCCCGCGACAGATCGCCGGGAAGGGATTCTGAAGTTTTAACGCGGGATTTGATCCCATTCGGCTAAGTAAGATTGGCGGAATGGTACGTCCGTTCTCGCCCTGCCTCAATAAATTGCGGTTCGAATTGCAGCAATTCCTTGAGGCAACAAGTTTTAAAGCGATTTTTCCTATGGCCGCATCTACAGAATTCGTAACACAGATCACTCGCGAGCAGCGGCAGTTACACGCTTTTATTCTGTCGATGGTCTGGAACGCGACGGAAGCGGATGACGTTTTACAGCAAACCAATTTAGTGCTGTGGGAAAAATCGGCGGAGTTTGATCCGAGTCGCCCTTTTCTACCGTGGGCCATGCGGTTTGCGCAGTGGCAGGCGCTGGCGTGGCTCAAGTCGCGTCGGCGACAGCAGCAACGGATGGTGATCGACGACGACCTTGCCGAGTTGCTTGCAAACGAGGCGGCAGCCGATGGGCGGGTGTTTGAGGCGCGGCGTAACGCGTTGGCTTCATGTCTGCAGAAGCTGAGGCCCGAGCAACGGGACCTTATCGCTCGGCGCTACGAACCGGAGTCATCGGTTGCTGAATTGGCTGCGGCCGGCGGAATAACTGCCAAGGCGTTGTCCGACCGACTCAGACGTATTCGCCATGCACTGCTGGAGTGCATTCAAAAGACGATGGCCGCGGAGGCTTTCTCATGAATACATCCGACGGCAATCTGGAAGCCCTGCTCAACCGACTCGTGGATGGCATCGCATCGGAAGCGGACGAGCAACAATTGGGCGAGTTGTTACGTTCGAGTCCAGAAGCACGGCGGGCTTATCGGGAATTCATGAGTTTGGACTCGGCGCTGCATTGGGATTACGTAGCCGTATTATCGCCGCCGATTGCATGCGAATCTCCTTTGAATTCGTCCACGACTGTTTCGCTATCGGCCTTGCGGTTTGGCCGAATTGTCGCATTCGGAGTCGGGACGATTGTCGCCGGGATCGTCGCCGTCATTTGGCACGCGACGATCGTTGATCGACCTCCGAATGAAATCATTGCGTTACATCAACCGCAATCCGCTACGAATGCCCCCAAGACCGATTCAATTGCAGCACTCTTGGTAGACCAAGTGGGAGCAGAGTTCGCGGTCGGGCGATCGCCCGATGGGGTTCGCATCGTTCCCGGCGAGTACGAATTGCTCAAGGGAATCATACATTTGCGATTTGCGCAAGGAGCAGACGTCGTCTTGGCGAGTCCGGCGCGGATGCATGTCCGCGATGCCCAGCATACTCGGTTAGTTTACGGCAATGTGCGAGTCACTGCGCCGCCGGCCGCGCGCGGATTCACCATTGCCACCGACGCGGCGGACTACGTGGACCTAGGAACGGAGTTCGGCCTGCGAGTCGATCCTCGTAGCGGCGCGAGCGATCTCGTCGTGTTCGACGGGCAGGTCAATATTGCAGATCCTCGGACGGGAACGGTGTTGTCCGAAGTCGTCGAGGGCAAGTCGTCGCGTTACGTAGACGGTACTGCGGAGACGGCACCGGCAATCAACGAGAACACGTTCCCGACTAGGGGGGCAATTGGTTTTCAACGCTGGCAGCAATACGAACGCGAGATGCGGGCGGATGGTCGGCTGTTGGCTTTTTTTCCTTTTCACCGCGTTGCCGGTGAGAACGTGCTTGTCAATGCGCATGAAGCAAATGCCGTGGCCGCGGGACGGATTGAGGGGGCGCGTTGGACGACCGGACGTTGGCCCGGCAAAGATGCGCTTCTGTTCGATCGAGACACGGACTTTGTGGAACTGAACATTCCCGGCGAATATCAAGAGCTGACAATCGCGGCGTGGCTGAAGCTCGATCGCCTCGACTTCGTGTACAACGCGATTTTAAACACCAACGGGTACGACCTGGGCCACATCCATCTGCAGTTGACGAGGCAGGGACATCCGCGCGGTGGCGTGGCGGTGGCGGGTCGGTACGAGGAGCGGGTCGTTGGGAATCCGGTTCCGCTAGGTCATTGGACTCACTTCGCCTCGGTTCTTTCGACGCGAACGCGTTCGCATCAGGTTTATGTTAACGGTGTGCTGGCTCTCGATCGTCGCTGGCCGGTCGACCAAGTCCTGCGTCCCGGAACGTGCCGTCTCGGCAATTGGTTGCCGGTCCCGAACTTGGGTCCCGAGCATCGCGCGTTGCGTGGTCGAATCGACGAGTTGGCGATCTGGAATCGCGTCTTGCCTTTAGAAGAGTTGAAGAAGTTGGTGGAAGCAGGCCGCCCGGACCTGCTTTGGAACGAAGAATAGCCGGGAAGATTTGCTGACAACTCAGGATTGTTGAGTCGGTTTGGTGAATGCCCTTTTGAGTCGGGAGAACAACCGTTGAATTCGAGCTTTTGTACCGGCCCCGTTTCGCGGCGGTCATTCTTGCAGATGGGAGCCCTCGGCGTCGGTGGGATGGGGCTGAGCGACGTGATGCGGGCACGGGCCGCAGCAGGACACGTAACGGCGGCACCAGATACGTCGGTCATCTTCATCTGGCTGGCCGGCGGGCCTTCGCACATGGAGACCTACGACATGAAGCCGGATGCCCCCGAAGAGTATCGCGGCCAATTCTCACCGATTCCGACCAACGTGCCGGGGATGGAGGTTTGCGAACTGTTGCCGTTGCACGCCCAGTGTGCCGACAAATTCACGCTAATTCGCAGCATCTGCCACGACTTCAACGATCACGGCGGCGGGAGCAAACGGGTGATGACCGGCCGGATTCCGGCCACGCCTACGGAAACGGTGAATGACGCGCCATCGGTAACTTCGATCGTCGCGAAGATGCGTGAGAAGATCGATATTGGTTTGCCCAATTGCATCGCGGGCACCGATGCCTCGCGAGACAAAGTGGATACCTACGCGATGGGATCGGCATACCTAGGTTTGAAATACGTGCCATTCATTGCCGCCGGTGATCCCAGCAGCCCCAAGTTCGAAGTGAAGAATCTGACTATTAGCCCGGCCATCGCCGATCGACTCGACGATCGCATGGAATTGCTCAGAAAATTCGACCGTATTCGAAGAGATATTGATTCCAACAATGTGTTCGACTCCATGGACGGCTTTAATCAGCAGGCCATCAGCTTGATGACCAGCCCGACGGCCCGGGATGCATTCGATCTGACGAGCGAGCCCCAAGCTCTCCGCGACCGCTATGGAAAGCATTCGTGGGGACAGAGAGCGTTGCTCGCTCGGCGGTTGGTCGAGGCCGGTTGCAGCTTCGTGACGATGGTTTTTGAGAACCCAAATATTAAAGGGTGTTTCTACAACTGGGACACGCATGCAGTGAATCACGACCATTTCAAAGATGCCGTGCTGCGGAGTCCGGTCTACGATCAAGCGGTGACGGCGCTGATCGAGGATTTGCACGAGCGGTCGCTGACGAAAAAGGTATTACTCGTCGTAACGGGTGAGTTCGGTCGTTCACCGCGTATCAGCAAAGACGACGGGCCCAAAGGCCTGCGCTACGGGCGTGAACATTGGCCGCAGGCGATGTCGGTGCTCGTCTGCGGCGGTGGGATGCGACACGGCCAAGTGATCGGGTCGACGAATCGTCTGGGCGAACACCCGGCCGACCGACCGTTGACGCCGAACGACCTCTGGGCGACAGTCTACCGTCACCTCGGCATCAACCAGCACGACGCGTTCATCGACTTCAACGGTCGCCCCCAGCACATTTTGCCGTTTGGCGAGCCGATTCGGGAATTGGCTTGAGCTGCCCACGAAAGTGACGCGAGTGGCAACTCTTTGCCATTCGTCGCTTGCCTGCGAATAGGGCTGCGAGAGTGGACAAGCATGCCCGTGTTGACCGGTTTTTGGAAGGAATCAGATTACTCATGAAACACAACCTACGAACGGTCGCGCTCACTTCGGCGGTCGCATTGCTCGGCTTTTTCCTTCTGCCGGTCGCCGGCTGGTCGAAGGAAGTTTCCCTGGCGCTGGTGACGCTCGAAGAAGGGCGGCCGGTGCCGTTGGAGGCGAGGCAAAGTTTGTGGAAGTCGCCGTACGGTGGTTGGGTGGTCGCCGCTTGGCCGTATGCGATAACCGTCGATCAGACGCCCATCTTCGTTTTTGAGACAACCGACGAACGACTTGCTACGACGCTGGAACCCGAGGTGAAGAAGAATTCCGGCGCGGATGACTTGCTGAATGAGATTAAGGGACGACCCAGCAAGGATCGGCCGACAGACCTGAAGTCGTTGCGTTCGGGTCGCAAGTCTGAAGTCACCTTAGAACTCGCACCCGGACGGCATGTCGTGCAGCCGTTCGGAATTGAGTTCACCGTCGCTCCCAGCGGAACGCCGACGTCGACAGACAAACGCGTCCGCATCGACGCGAAGGAGAGTCGGATCGAGATCGTTTGCCATCCGTTAGCTTTCAAACTATTTACGAACGGTCAAAGCACGCACGGTCCCATTCGGCTGACATGCGGCGCGACGTCGCTGCTGGCCGGGTTGGAGAAGCAGATTGCCGAATTTGAAAAGCCGTACGACGGTACATTAGGCCCCGCCGACGGCAAAGGGCTGCGGCGCGTAACGATGTATCTTCCGGCGTCTCAGCCCGCGACGCCGTATGAAGTTAATGGAGTGCGTTTTGAAGTTGATTTCGATGGGACCGCTCGCTTGGCAAAAACGGAGCAGGCCCGCGTGTCGGAACGCGAGATTCACGTGCTCACAACAGCACCTGCGGAGGTCACGCGGCCGGTGGGCGTGCGTTGGTTTGGGGCAAGCGGCAAGGTCGCGATGTCGTCCGGGTCGAAGACCGTGGAAGTCCGCGGCAATGGGTCGGATTGGTTGCCGATTGATAGCCGGCGTTCTTTGAAGTTGGGCACCGAAACGGTTCATTTGCCGGCAACGGATGCTCTCCGGCCGTACGAGTTTGTCCTGTGGGACGTATCGGCGTCGGCGGCGTGGCGTGTGGCTGCGGCACCGCTCGCGGCTATCCCCGGTGCCGATTGGTCGTGCCGCATTTCGCCGCTCACCTCGGCAACCCCTGCGGCTCCGGCAAATCTGTCCGTCCGATTGGAATCCGAACCGTCGGGTGACGCCGGCGGCGACTTTATGCTCACCTCGCAAGGCGAGGGTATTTTCGTAGGCAAGCTGCCGCGGAAAGATGGGTTATGGAAGCTGATCGTTTCAACGGGAAATTCATCCTGGTCCGGGCGACCGCTCGGCTTGGTGCGAATTGCCGCGAAGCCGCCGATCCAGTCGGTGTCGCTCTACACGAATCACAATCGCGGCGTCGTGCGGCGAGGCGATCGTGTGACGCTGCTGTGGTCGGCGAAACGACCCGCCGGCGCATCCGCGGGCGATTGGCCCGTCGTGCTACGCGGTGAGAAGTTTACAGCCGCTATTGGACGAATCACACTTTCGGCCGGCAAGAACGATCGTCCGGCGATCGAGAATGCGACGAACGAGTTCGCGGCGGGGAGCCTACTGCTCGACACGACGGCGTTGGCACCGGGCGAGTATACGGCGACGGTTCAAGCCGATGATGTTGCGAGCTATCCCGTAAGATTGCGCGTCGTCCAGCGCGAGCCGGTTTCCGACTTCGAGCTATACACGCACGTTTACGGCGACGCGAAACCGTACCGTGGTTCGCCCGTCACCGGCTACTACGGCAACGTTCCCGACGCTCCGGGGCTTACGCCATTCTTGGCCGATGGTGACGCCGCGATCGATCCGCTGTTCGCCGCTTACAACGCAGATTCCATCGGACCGGTGATCGAAAAGTTTACTCGACCCGACGCGGAGGAGCTGAAGTTCATGGCGCTCGCTCGGCTCGGCATGCGGGCCGTGCCGGTCATGCCTTCGATGTTGCATCACGAGGAGTGGAATCCCAAACACACCTTGCCGGAGGAGTTATCTCAACTACGTCGTCGGTTGGCGTTGTTCGCTCAGACCCACGCCGACTTCACAGGCTTTAGCGGAATCGCGCTGGGGTGGTACGCAACGGTCGGTGGGTATTGGGAAGAGTCTCCGCCGTTGGACGGTCATCAAAAACAACGTAACGCCGAGGCTGACAAATGGGTTGCCGACCGCGTCGCGGCGGCCATGGCGAAGCTCGCAGATAAGAGCCTTTCCGAAGAGCAACGCAAACGGCAAGAGTCGTGGGCAAACGTTCGGGCCCGGAGTTCCATTCTGCCGCACGCGTTTGGTGAATATCTGGCCGACGTGCGGCAGATAGCCCCGGACCTGACCGCTCACAACGCCATTCCCAATTTCTGGCAGGGCAACTCGCAGTCCTACGCACCGACGGCCTACTCGACGCTGACCCATCGTAACGCGGTTGACTACACCGATTACTGTTTGCCGCCGTGGGGAAACTTTCGGGCACCTGCGTTCCTGGCGATGAGCAACCCGCAACGGCAGAAACTGCAGTGCGAGTTCTTCACGCACAACTCCCGCAGCGAGCAATTCGCTTCAGCGTTTGGCGCGGCGGGGCGCGGGCTCGACGGCTTTTCGCTCACCAGTGCCGGCGAGGATTTGCTCCGGATCTTTCAACGGTACGGTTCGTGGTTCTCGGCGCACGAACCGTTGCCCGACGTTGCCGTCTACTTCAGCGGCTGGTCGAACCAAGCCAGCGTGATCCTGCACGATCTGGCTCGCATGCGGCGGCCCGGCATGCTGGTGTCCCCCGAGGATGTGCTGGCCGGCGAATTGTCGCGCTACCGTGTGCTCTTTCTGGCGGGAATCGGGGCCGACGAATCGCCCGAGATTCTCGCCGCCTTCCGCGAATTCGAAGCTCGCGGCGGCGTGGTTATTAAGGACTCGCTCTGTCACGCGAGCCTGCCGGGTCGCTCGCTCAGCTTCGGCTACGACAAGGAACAGGTTCACAACGGCTGGGGGCTGGCGTATCCGAACGGCGAATGGGAGTTCGCACACCTCTGGAAGAATTTCAAAGAGAGCCGTGAGCAACCGTTGATCAAAGCGTTCGCCGAGACGGCCCCAATTCCGGTGAGTACGCCCAATGCCGACGTCGTCATCTCGCCGCTGGGCGGCAAGGAGTCGATCCTGTGCTTTGTCATTAACCAGACGCCGGTGCCGCTCGAGGTCGAAGGACGCTGGCGGCAAATGTTCGTGCTGCCGCGCGTGGGCGAACTGCTTGTCGAACCGGGTTGGCATGTGCGCGACGTGCTGGCGGGCACCGTGGCCGAGACCAAGTCGATGCCGAACGGTCTGACCGTGCCGGTGAATTTCACGCGGGCCGAAGGGGCGCTGTTTCTGTTGACACGGCGCGAACCCCGACAAATGTCGATCCGCACGACGCGAACGACGGCGACGACCCTGCGGCTGAATGCGTGGCTAGCCGACGTGAAGGAACTTCCGCTTCCGGACCCGATGCCCTTCGAAGTGACGCTCGCGACCGCCGACGGACAAGTCGTGTTTCACAAGTTTGCGGCGCTTGCACCGGAGTTGTCGCTGGAGGTGCCGCTGCCGACATTGTCGAATAACGCCGAATTAAAACTCACCGTTCGCGATCTAATTCTAGGATCGGAGGCAGCCCAGGCCATCGTTAGCACGGCACCCTCGAGTGTGTTGGAAACGCCGACCAACGATGCCCTGGCAAGTGAAGCGACGACGGATTTCGTCGGCGGCGAGGAGCCGGTCGCCGCGTTCCTGGACCGACGACAAGGTCCGGTCACGATCTTACTCGACGAAGGGCAAGACGCCTTCCGATCGGCTGCGGAACAATTGGCATCCTTGCTCAAGCAGTCGGGTCGCGAAGCGCGCGTCGTCGTCTTTCAGCCCGATGAGGTTCAGCCGTTGCCGCTGCGTTGGAAGGCGTTGCCCGAGGATATCGAACTACTCGAACGTCTGCGCGACGGCAAGGCTTTCGTCAGTCGAGTAGGGTTAGGTGCCGTCACAAAGACCGAGCTACGAACCGGCAAAACAACCGTCGTCTTCGACGATCCGAAATGCGGCTACGACGAATTTGGGCCGCGGCTGCGTCACGACGCCGATATCGTGCTGTTTGGCAAGCCGACCTCGCACCGAGCCTTAGCCGAACTATCGCCGTACTTGCGGCGCATCCCGTCGGAATCGCAGCCCGGTCCGGGCGGCTATTTTATTCATTATGTCTGGTCACCGTTTCAGGGCGGATTT
>CAMCTH010000086.1 GCA_945877965.1 Planctomicrobium piriforme
GGCCGGGCACGATGCGAACACGAACGATCAGACGCACTAGGCCCCGTCGCTCGGCATTCCCGACCTGCGGCGAGCGGCGGCCGACTATGTGCGGCGCGAGCACGGCATCGACGCCAAGCCGGAGAACGTCGTCGTCGGGCCCGGTGCGAAGGTGTTCGAGTTACTCTTCTGCGAAGCGTTCATCAACCCGGGCGACGACGCCCTGATCTTTTCGCCGTACTTTCCGACGTACATCCCGAACATTCAGCGCCGCGGCGGGCGAATTTGGACGAGCGATCTGAAACAGTCGAATGCTTTTCGCCCTGAACCGGCCGAAGTCGAGCGGTTCTTGAAAACGGCGCCGCGTCCGAAGGCGATCTTCTTGAACTCGCCGCACAATCCGACCGGCAGCGTTGCCGAAGAGGCCGATCTGAAAGCGATCACCGACTTGATCCGCGGCAAGGACGTCGCGCTGCTCAGCGATGAGCCGTACGACCAGATGGTGTGGCAAGGGAAGCACCACTCGCCGCTCGTGCAACCCGGGATGATGGACCAGTGCGTTGCGGCCTACACGTTCAGCAAGTCGTATAGCATGAGCGGTTGGCGAGCCGGCTTTGCGGTGAGCAGCAAGCCGATCATCGACCGGATGGGACTGCTGCTGAACACGTCTCTGTCGTGCGTCTCGCCGATCGTGCAACTCGCGGCCGCCGCCGCCTTAGATAACGACGAGAAGCCGCGCGGCGAGCAGATGCGGGCCTTCCGCGACAAGCTGTTTATGCTCATCGCCGGGCTGAACACGATCCCGGGCTTCAAATGCCTGGAACCGCGGAGCACGTTCTATGCGTTCCCGAACGTGGCCGAAGTGTGCAATCGGTTGCAGATCACGTCGCACGGCCTGGCGTTGTATTTCCTCGAAGGGGCCGACGAGAAGTTCGGCGTTGCGTGCCTCGGCGGCGAATGCTTCGGCCCGGCCGGCGGCGGCTTCTTGCGTTTCAGCTGCGCCGAGCCCGACGACAAGCTGCAGGCCGCCGTCGCGTTCGTGAAGCAAGCGATCACGCAGACGGACAAGGTCGCGGCGTACGTAGCGGCCCATCCGGAACACAAGCTCGCAACACCGTACGCAACCTGATTGGGTTTGGTCCCCTCGCCCCGCGACGTGTTCGGCAATCGCTCAAGCGGTATCCAGCGGGGAGAGGAATAGGGTGAGGGGCAACGCACGTTGCACCATCGCCGCTGTAGCGGCACCCTCACCCCCGGCCCCTCTCCCCGTGCCGGGGCGAGGGGAGCCAAACCCCAGAGAATGACAGGAGTCGCGCAACTCTCTTCTACGACCGTTCGCCCAGCGGCAGGAACGGGCGCTTTTGCGGGCCGTTGTAGATTTGCCGCGGGCGGGCGATTTTCTTCGACGGCGACAGGTGCATTTCACGCCAGTGGGCGATCCAGCCCGGCAGGCGCCCCAACGCGAACAGCACGGTGAACATCTCGACCGGGAAACCCATCGCGCGATAAATGATGCCCGAGTAGAAATCGACGTTCGGGTAGAGCTTTCGTTCGATGAAGTACGGATCGTTCAGCGCCGTCTCTTCCAACTCTTGCGCGATCGGGAAGATCGGATCGTCGATGTGCAGCTTCTTCAGCAGCTTGTCGCACATCTTCTTGATGATCGTCGCCCGCGGGTCGTAGTTCTTGTAGACGCGATGGCCGAAGCCCATCAGCCGGAAGCCGCTCTTCTTGTCCTTGGCCATGTTGACGTACTTCTTGACGTCGCCGCCGTCCTTCTTGATGGCTTCGAGCATTTCGACGCAAGCCTGGTTGGCCCCGCCGTGCAGCGGTCCCCAGAGGGCACAAATGCCGGCCGAGATCGACGCGAACAGGTTCGCATCGCTCGAGCCGACCATGCGGACCGTCGACGTGCTGCAGTTTTGTTCGTGATCGGCGTGAACGATGAACAGCAGGTTCAGCGCGTCAACGAAGTCGCTGTCCATCGTGTACGACTCGCTCGGCACGGCGAACATCATGTACAGGAAGTTCTCGACGTACTCGAGCTTGTTCTGCGGGTACATGAACGGCTGGCCGACCGACTTCTTGTGGCTCAGCGCCGCAATGGTCGGCAGCTTCGCCATCAAGCGGAAGATCGACATCTGGACCTGTTCCGGGTCCTTCGGGTCGAGCGAGTCTTGATAGAACGTGCTCATCGCACCGACGACCGAACTCAAGATCGCCATCGGGTGAGCGTCGCGCGGGAAGCCGTTGTAGAACATCCGCATGTCTTCGTGCAGCATCGTGTGCCGACGCAACGACGAGCGGAAGTTTTCCAACTGCACGGCGTTCGGCAGTTCGCCGTAGATCAGCAAGTAGCTGACTTCGACGAAGTCGCACTTCTCGCAGAGTTGTTCGATCGGGTAGCCGCGGTACCGCAGGATCCCTTCTTCACCGTCCAAGAAGGTGATCGCACTCGTCGTGCTGCCGGTGTTGACGAAGCCTTCGTCGAGCGTGATGTAGCCGGTTTGGGCGCGCAAGGAGGAGATATCGACCGCCTTCTCCTGCTCAGTGCCGACGAGGGTCGGCAGTTCGATCTCTTTCCCATCAACTCGTAGCTTGGCAACCTCGGACATCGAGGCGTCTCCTCATTGCGGCGCGGGGGGATTCGGGCGGGGAACGCGACCCACAGGCGAACGGCATTCGCTGCGGTCGAGAACGGGCAGTTTACCGGCTGCCGAGCGATTATTCAAATGCCCGGCAAGGCGCTGCGGGTTAGCCGGATTGCGTCGATTTTACCCCTAGCATCTCGCCGTAAGATTGCGCTAGAAGATCGTCGGGCTGAAGCTGAAATTCGCCGCTCAAGAACGCCAGTTGCGCATGTCCCGCGGCAGCGGCGTACGCGGCGTCGACCGCCGTCAGATCGAGCACTGCCTCGAATTCCAGAAACGAGCCGAGGCCCGCAACTTCGTCGAGATGAATCCGCACGTTCTGGAAAAGATAAATCGTGCGCCGTTTGTCGACCACGGCGACGACGCCGAGCGATGCGGTTAACAGTTCCTTCAGCCGCTGCGGTTCAATGACCGGCAGCAGTCGATAGTCGCTCGCCTTCGCTTGAAAATCGTCGGGACGTTCGTAACCAACGAGTCGCGCCTCGCCGCCGTCGATCTCGCGCAGCTTCAACCGACCGTGCGGCACGCGAAAGTAGGTATCGATCTGCCGCTCGATGCCGACATACTCCGTGGCGATCCGCTGAGCGGCGGCATGTGCCAATGCCGGGTCGCGAAGCCGGGCTTTCAGTTCGATGTTGCGTCGCAGGTCACCGGTCATAGCACGGGGCGGCTAGCGATACTTCGTCGGATAGGCGGCGGTGCCTTCCGGTTGCGACTTCGGATCGTCGAAGATCGTCCAGACGGACGTGTTCGCTTTGAGTTCGGTCAAGAAATCTTTGCGAGCCTTTTCGGTCCGCTCGGCCAGGATCTTCTGACGAATCGCGTTCTGTGCCTCGGCAAACGGCACCTTGCCGGCATCGATCCGTTCCAACACGCGAATAATGTGAAAGCCTTTGTCGTCTTCGATGATCGGGCTGAACGTGTTGACCGGCAGCGAGAACAGAGCGGCATCGAGTGGCTTCGAAACCAAGCTCCCTTGCTTCGTCCAAGGATGCGAGCCCCCTTGCGAGGCGGTCGAGCCTTGCGAGCACTCCCGAGCGACTTGGTGAAACGGCGTCCCGTCGACGAGCTTGTTGCCCGCCGCGGCAAGCGCGGCGTAAGCGTCGGCCTTCGTCGGAAACGAGTCGAACCGCGTCGTAATCTGCTCCCAACGCGCTTGCGCCAGGAATTCATAGGCGGCGGAGTGCGACTGGTAATAAGCCAGCATTTCTTGCTGCGGAACGTCTTCGTTGACCTTAATGTTCTGCTTCAGCCACGAGTTCGTGAGCACCGATTCGGCAAATGCAGCCCGTTCCTTTTCCAGAGTCGAACCTTCGCGTTTCAACTGCTCTTCCAAAGCGGGCAGGTCGGCGGCTTTACGATCCGCCAACATCTTCGGCACGATGTTCTGATTGAATTCCTCATCGAACACTTCCGTCGCCCGCTTCATCCCCTCGGCGGGTATTTTGCGGCGTGCTTCGTTGAGAATGATGCGGGTTTCGATCAGCTGCTTGAGCCGCATTTGAAAGTACTGCCCCTTTTGGGCGGCAATCTGCGGATCTTTCGGATCAAAGCCGTTGCGAGCCAGGGCCGTGTTGACCGAAGAACTGACGTCGCCGGCCAAAATGACTTCGCCGCCGACGCGGGCCACGACGCGAGTTTCTTCCAACTCGATCGGCGGCGGTTCGCTCGTGGCCGCCGTCGAATTGAAGGTCTGGAGATTCGTCGAAACGACGCCGACGGTCGGCGGTTGCTGCGTTGGATAGGGAACGGCCGGGCCGGCCGCTGCATAAGGTGCCGCAGGCGCAGCCGCGACGGGCGCAAACGGCGGGGCCATGCTCGTCGGCCCGACGGCTTGTGTCGGCGGAGTCGCCGTCGTAGGTGCACCGGTCGTTGGAGCCGCGGAAAAATTCGCCGGAGGCGCGGGAATGAACGCGCCGGGACTTTGGGCCCGCGCTTCTTTCACACCCAGGTTGAGTTGCGGCGAGAAGCCTTCTTGCGGCAGCCATTGCCGCGCCGCCGCCAACAGCGTGAGACACGCAAGCGTGAGATAAAAAATGCTGGTGATCGACGGAGCTGACGACTTCACGCGATGGCTTCCTGCAAGTCCTAGCAACGTCATCCTGACGAAGCTCTGTAACTCCGGGCGGGGGCGGAGTATAGAAACGGGCTACGGAGCCCGCAACAGCGCTTTGATGAACTCGATCAGCGCACCCCCGCCGACGACGGTGCGCGGCAGCGGAGCGAAAGCACTCCGACCGTCGGCGATGCGGATTTTGCCCGGTTTCAGCCGCGAAAGACGCTCGATCTTCGTTTTGTCGTCGTAGCCGAGCACGACGAAACCTTCTTCGAGATGGACCGATTCGACGCCCCAGGCGTGTGCTAGCACGCGGATTTCCATCCGCTCCAACAGCCGCTCGACCGGATCGGGGCGCGGCCCGAAGCGGTCGACCATCTCGGCCGCCAACTCGTTCAACTCCGTCATCGTGCCGACGCGCGAGAGCCGACGATAGAGATCGATCTTATGTCGCATGTCGGCCACATAGCGCCGCGGCAAGTAGGCCTCGCCCGGCAGGTCGAGGTTCACCTCGACATGTTCCTTCGGCGGCAAGTTCTGCAACTGCCGAACCGTCTTCTCCAGCAACTCGCAGTAGAGTTCATAGCCGATCGTCGCGATGTGCCCGCTCTGCTCGGTCCCCAAAATGTTGCCGGCCCCGCGGATTTCGAGATCGCGCATGGCGATCGCGAAGCCGGCCCCCATGTCGCTGAACTCTTCGATCGCCGCCAATCGCTTCGCGGCGGTCGACGTGAGCGGCTTGTTCGGATCGAGCAGCAAATAGCAGTAGGCTCGATGTTTGTATCGCCCGACGCGGCCCCGCAACTGATGCAAGTCGGCGAGGCCGTAATGGTCGGCCTCGTCGATGAAGATCGTGTTCGCGTTCGGAATGTCGAGCCCGCTCTCGATGATCGTCGTCGCCAATAGCATGTCGTACTTGTGGGCGATGAAATCGAGCATCACCTCTTCGAGTTCCCCCTCGGGCATCTGGCCGTGCCCGACGCAGATCTTCAACTCGGGGACGATCGATTCGAGTTGGTTCTTGATGAGGTGGATGTCTTTGATGCGGTTATGCACGAAGAACATCTGCCCGCCGCGATTCAGTTCGCGCAAGGCGGCATGGCGAAACACGTCGGGCGAGAAACGGGTCACTCGCGTCTCGACGGCGAGTCGATCGGCCGGCGGCGTTTCCAGGTTCGAGATGTCGCGCAGACCGAGCAGCGACATATGCAGCGTCCGCGGAATCGGCGTCGCAGTCAGCGTCATCACATCGACGACCGTGCGGAGCGCTTTGAGCTTCTCTTTCACATCGACGCCGAACCGTTGCTCTTCGTCGATAATGACGAGGCCGAGGTTCTGGAACTGCACGTCGGTCTGGGCCACGCGATGCGTGCCGATGACGATGTCGAGCGAACCGTCGGCCATGCTCTTCAGAATCTGTCGCTCTTCTTTGCCGGTGCAGAACCGGCTGAGCACTTCAATCGTGAACGGAAACTCGGCCATCCGTTTGCGGAACGTGCGACCGTGCTGATCGGCGAGCACCGTCGTCGGCACGAGCACCGCGACCTGATAGCCGGAGTCGACCGCTTTGAACGCGGCCCGCATCGCCACTTCGGTCTTGCCGTAGCCGACGTCGCCGCAAATGAGACGATCCATCGGCCGCGGCAGCCGCATGTCTTCCTTGAACGCTTTGATGGCGGTCTCTTGATCGGGCGTCGGCGTGTAAGGGAACGCGGCGTCGAACTCGCGCTGCCACTCGGTATCTTCAGGAAAGACGATGCCGGGACGAATCGCGCGAGCTGCCTGGAGGTCGAGCATGTCGCTCGCCATGTCGATCAATGCCGACTGCACCGAGGCTTTCTTTTTCGTCCACGAGGCGCTGCCGAGCTTGGCGAGCGTCGGCTTGGCCTTCGCGCCGCCGACGTACTTCTGCACCAGATCGATTTTCGAGGCCGGAACGTAGACCTTCGTGCCGCCGTCGAACTCCAATTCGAGGTGCTCTTCGGCCCGCTCGTCCTTTTCGAGCAGCTTCATGCCGCGGTACTTCGCGATGCCGTGCATCAGGTGGACGACGTAGTCCCCTTCTCGCAGTTCCAAGAAACTATCGATCGTTCGGCCGAGCCGCCGACGCGACGGTCGCCGCACTTCTTCGCGATGAAACAGTTCGTTGCCGCTGATCAGCGCGATCTTTTCTTGCGTCAGCCGGAAACCCGAGCGGAGATAGCCGATCGGGAACAACAGCTTGCCGGCGAGAGCAGGCTTCGTCCCGGCGAAGATTTCGGCGAGTCGTTGAGCCTCGGCCTCGGTCTGGCAGATGATGTACAGCTCTTGTCCTTCGCCGACCGTTTCCAACTCGCCGCGGACTTTGCCGATGTCGCCGCTGAAACGTTCGACCGACTCGACCTTGAGGCGGCAGGTCGTTTCGAGCGAAGTCGTCGAAATGGCCGACGCCGTGACCGATGGGAACTGATAGAGCCGACGGAGCGTATCGCTGACCGTGTGCAGCCCCTCGGTCGATTCGAGTCGCGTGAGATAATGCCGCCCCTCTTCTTCGACTTCGCCCGGCTCGACGAGCAGGACCCAGGTGTTTGCCGGCAAGTAGGAAGCGAGCGTATCGCCGCGAGCTTCGCGTGGATGCATGCCCGTCACTTCGACCGCTTCGAGCGGCGCGAGACTTCGCTGCGTCGCGAGATCGAAGCGGCGAATCGACTCGATCGCGTCGCCGAAAAACTCGATCCGGACCGGGTCGAACCAATCGGGCGCGAACAAATCCAAGATGCCGCCGCGAAGCGAAAACTCGCCCGGCAGTTGCACCGCGCCGACGTGCTCGAAGCCTTGGCCTAGCAGCCGCTTGACCAGCAACTCCGGGTCGTGCGACTCACCGTTCGCCAGCCTGAGCGTGCGTTTGGCCAACAACTCCGCCGGCGGAACGGGTTGGAGCAAGCTTTGGATGGAGGCGACAATCAGTTCAGGGTTCGGGGTTCGAGGTTCAGGGTTGGCGGATTTCTCTTTCGAACCCTGAACCCCGAACGCTGAACCTTGAACCAACTTCTTCAGCAGCCGCATGCGGTCGCCGTAGATATCGTCGCGAACGACCAGCTCGGCAGGTGGGGTTTCCCAGGCGGGGAACTTTTCCGAACGACGCTGCGTGAAGAGGGCCAGCTCGTCGCAGAACTCATCGATGTCGGCCGGATGCGGCACGACGATGAGCAGCGACCCGACGGCATGTTCGGCCAGCGCCGCCGCCGCCAGCGCGCAGCTCGACCCGCGGACTCCGTCGAGCGTGGCGGCTCGCCCCGCCTTGAGGGAGGCGGCCACGTCGTCGAACCCCGGTTCCTGCGCCAGCCGCAATGCCAGCGCGCGTAACCGTTCGAGTGCCTGAGCAGGCACGTCGGTCGCAACATTCATGATGCCGAAATTCTAGTGTTCGCCCACAAAGCGACAAGGCGAACCCGGGGTCGAAGCCTTCTCCCCGCCGGGGAGAAGGTGTCCGCGTCGCGGACGGATGAGGGGCCGGCCCGTTGTAGACCGCCGTATGTGCAACAGACGGAACGCCACGGAGGGCGTTCCCTACAATGCTCGACCGCGTTATAGTTCACACCATGATTTGCCCCTTTTGTCGCGTCGACAATGATCGCGTCATCGATTCGCGGACCAGTCCCGACGGGCTGGCGATTCGCCGACGGCGCGAATGCCTCGACTGCAAACGCCGCTTCACGACCTACGAACGAGTCGAAGAGCTGTCGTTGAAGGTGATCAAGAAGGACGGCGGTCGCGTGCCGTTCGATCGCGAGAAGATCAAACGGGGCCTGGAAAAGGCGTGCTGGAAGCGGCCGATCAGCGGCGACGAAATCGAACGGGTCGTCACGTCGATCGAGAACGACGTCTACGCCAACTTCGAGACGGAAGTACCCACCGATTACCTCGGCGAAGCCGTCATGCAACGCCTCAAGCTGCTCGACCAGATTGCGTACGTCCGCTTCGCCAGCGTTTATCGCGAGTTCAAAGACGTCCGCGAGTTCGTCGACGAACTCGAACCGATGATCGACCGCAACGGCCCGAGGCCGGACATCAAGCTACCGAAGTAGCTGACCACATCTACTTCATCTACTTCCGCGTCGGTGAGAAGCTTGCGGCCATCGTCGTCGGTATGGGGATGACCGACTCGGGCTCGCCGGTCGCTTTTTCCAATTCCTTCGGCACGCTGCCGCTCACGATATGTCCGGAGCCCAACACACTCCAGGTCTTATGATCCGACCGCGCGAGTTGCGTGCCGCTATTCAGTACCGGCTGTTTCGTGGTCGCATCGTAGGCCACGACCAAAATCTTGGCCGTGCCGTTCGCACGAGTACGGTCGAAGAACTTCACTTCCGGAATCGCGACCGCCATGCCCGGGACGCTCAGCTTCGGCACCCCGACGAACAGATCATGCCGATCCGTCCCGACGCCGCCGCTGCCGACTTCGCAAATCACCTGCGCGTCTTCGGCCTTCTCGACGATCGTGCAATTGTTGCGCAGCAATCGTTGATGCATAGCGACGATCAAATAATTCTTGTCGACGCAGTCGAGATACTTCTGCTCCAAATAGACCTTCGCGCCGGCGATCGGTCGGAGATCGACCTTATCGAGCGAGCGATCGATCGCGCTGGAGACGAGCAACTGCTCGACGCCGGTCCGCGCCGTATCCGACGTTTTCATCGAAGCGCAGCCCGAAAGGACGAGCGAAGCGCCGGTAATAGACAAAATCCAAGCGACATGTCGCATGGTCAGAACTCGCAATGGAATTGAGAAGTGAGCCCGGGCGGGGCGGTTCGTATACCGGAACTCGAAGCTCGGCCACAAGACCGCTTCGCTGCCGCTTGAACCTTGCGGCATCGGCTTCGTACAATGCCGGCAGGGAAGTGCTTTCGCTTCGCCGCACCTTTCGGAGTTCGTCACCGCGCATGGCCGCCGACTACTACCAGACCCTGGGCCTCGAAAAAGGGGCTTCGTCCGCCGACATCCAAAAGGCCTACCGCAAGCTGGCCCGCAAGTTTCACCCCGACTTGCACCCCGACGACAAAGCGGCCCAGCAGAAGTTCAAAGAAGTGCAGCACGCCTACGACGTGTTGAACGACGACAAAAAGCGCGAGGCCTACGACCGCTTCGGCCCGGACTTCGAACGGATGGGCGCAGGAGGCCCGGGCTTCGGCGGCGGCCAAGGCCCGTTCCGTCGTTCCCCTGGCGGAGGCGAAGGCTCGGGCCCCGGCGGGTTCGATTTCTCGCAAATGTTCGGCGGCGGCGGGGGCGCTGGAGCAGGCGGTGCCGGCGGATTCGACTTCAGCGAACTCTTCGGACAGTTCGGCGGCGGAGCCGGCGCAGAGGCTCCGGGACGTCGCACCCGCGCTCCGCGCGGACGCGGGACCGACGTCGAAGCCGAGATCAGCATTCCGTTCAAAACATCGATCCTCGGCGGCGAGACGGCCCTGCAACTGACGCGCGGCAACGGCAAGACCGAAGAACTCGTCGTTAAAATTCCGGTCGGCATCACCGACGGTCGCAAGATCCGTCTGCGCGGCAAAGGCGAACCGGGGCGCGGCGAGGCCGGCGACTTGCTCGTGACGGTCCGCGTCGAAGCGCATCCTTATTTTCATCGCCGCGGCGACAATCTGTACGTGAAGCTCCCCGTCTCGCTCGGCGAAGCCGCCGAAGGTGCGAAGGTCGACGTCCCGACGCCGGCCGGCACCGTTTCGCTCCGCGTTCCGCCGGGAGCCACGAGCGGCACGAAGCTCCGCATCAAAGGGCACGGCGTCGCCCCGGCCGGCAAACCGGCCGGCGACCTTTTCGCCGACGTCCAGATCGTGCTGCCGCAAAAGTACACGGAAGACGAACTTGAGTTCATTCGCAAGTTCGACGCCAAGCACAAGCTCGATCCGCGCGGCGATCTCCAATGGTAGAACCGCAGGACCGCAAGTCGACCGACGATCAGGGTAAACAGAGCGGTCGGCTTCGCTTCGGTCCGCAGCAACGCGTACGGCGCGGCGTCGATTTCGATCGCGTCTATCAGGCGCGCGTGTCGGCGGCCGACGGCGTGCTCCTCGTCTTCGGTCTCCCCAACGATGGCCCGAAAACGCGGCTCGGCCTCTCTGTGTCGCGTAAAGTCGGCAACGCCGTCGCCCGCAATCGTTGGAAGCGAATGGTCCGCGAGGCGTTTCGCTTGCAATACGCCTCGCTGCCGTCGCAGCTCGATCTCGTCGTCATTCCGCGCCGGCGCGAGCCGCCGACGCTCCCCGAAGCCTCCGCATCGTTGGTCCGCCTGTCGGCCGACGTCCAACGACGATTGCAACGTCGCCGTCCCGCCGCGAACGAGGGTCCGTAAGATGGCGTCGCGCCTGCTGCACGCGTTGACGTCGCTGCCGGCACAATGCGTCATCTTGCTCGTGCGCGCCTATCAGCTGTTCATCAGTCCGCTGCTCGGGCGGAACTGTCGCTTCGAGCCGACGTGCAGCCGCTACATGATCGAGTCGGTGCAAAAGTACGGCGTTTTGCGCGGCACGGCCAAAGGAATCGCCCGCATCGGCCGCTGTCACCCTTGGCACCGCGGCGGTTACGATCCGCCGTAAATCAAGGCGGAAGGCGAAGGGTGGAAGGGGGAACAGACTCGGCCGCAACCTCGTCGCGCTAATCATTTGTAAATTCTTCCCCTCTCCGCCTTCCGCCCTCCCCCTTTCCTCTTGACCTTGCCGGCAGGACGTCGCTACTCTCCGCACCCTTCACGTCCCGGTTCTTTCCTTAACCGAGTTTTCCAGCCGAGCTTACGGCCTCTGCGGGTGCTGCGACGATCGCTCCGATCATCCGGCAAACAGGCAGCGGCGCAAGTGCGGCGGAGCCGTTTCCTATGAAACACGGACTGGTCGCCTCGGCCGTCGCCGTCATCGCCATCAGCTGCGGATGCAGTGCGCTTTCGATGCGCTCGCAAAGCCCCGAGGATGAAATCGCCGAATCGGCCGACAA
>CAMCTH010000087.1 GCA_945877965.1 Planctomicrobium piriforme
TCGCCGACGCAAATCGCTCGCTCCGCTCTTTGGCCAAGGCCCGGCGCACAATCGCGCTACAAGACTCAGGAATCGACGGCTCAACCTCGCGCGGGTTGGGAGCGACCCGCGAGCAATGGGCGAACATCACTTGAACCGGGGTTTCGGCCGGGAACGGCGGCTGGCCGGTGAGCATCGCGTAGTACGTCGCCCCCACGGCGTAAACGTCGCTCCGCTCGTCGAGTTCGTCGCAGCGGCATTGTTCGGGGCTCATGTAGTCGGGCGTGCCGACGAGCTTAGCCAAGCCGTGCGATAGGCCTGGTTGATCGACGAGTTTCGCCAGACCGAAGTCGGCCAATTTAACGAGGCCTTCGCTCGATCGGATGACGTTCGCCGGCTTGATATCGCGATGAATCAGACCCGCGGCGTGCGCCGCAGCCAGTCCGCGACAGACGTCGGCGGCGATCCGCGTCGCTTCACACCACCCGAATCGCCGTCCTCCGCGGAGAAACTCTTGCACGCTGCCGCCGCGAATCAATTCCATCGCGATGTAGTGTGCGTCGTCGGCCCGATCGACCTCGTAAATCGAAACGACGTGCGGATGATTGAGTCGCGCCGCCGCTTGGGCCTCGAGTAAAAAACGACGCAACGCGTCGGGATCGTCGGATAGCGAATCGGGCAGCAACTTCAACGCGACGGGCCGACGCAGGAGCGTATCGACCGCGGCATACACGCTGCCCATGCCCCCTTGGCCCAGCCGCGCCGTAATGCGGTATTTGCCGAGTCGGGCCCCGATGCGAGCGTCGGGGCGTGGTGGAGCTGCGGAGTTGGGCATCGAACCGGGCGCTAGTGAAGAAACCGAGCTTCTCGATTATCGCCTAGCCAAGCCGGCAAGTCCACGACGGCCTGTCGATGCTGCGCCGGATCCGCTCACGGAAGAAGGTTATTTACTCCGCCGATTATTTTCCTCCGATCTTGTTCGCGGCAGAACGACGCCGTATCGCGGTCCCCATTAAACCGGCGATCCCGACCAGCACGAGCGACGAAGGCTCCGGCACCGCGGTGAGGTTGTAGCCGATGACGTCGAAGGCGCGCAAATCGATGTTCGAAATCGACACCAATTCTCCCGACACAATCGTCGGATCCATGACGCCGAGTCCGAGATTGTTCTTCCAGTGATGCGCCTCGAACCCGTCGCCGTACTGACTTCCGGTGGAGAAGGCTGCGAGCGAAGTCGCTCCGCCGTCGACGGAAAAGTATTTGGCGGTACTATCGGCCGTCCAGTCGTTCACGCCGAGTCCGCCGCCGGTGCCGATGCTCCGCGTCGAAAAGCGGAATAGGTCGATCGGCCCGAGGAACAGAAGTTGATTGTCCTGCAAGCCGGGCGATGTGGAGTTACTGATGAGGTTCTCAATGCCGCCGCGAAAACCCAGCAAATGGCCGATCTCATGCAGGGCGAGCCCCACAAAGTCGACTTGTCCGGCGCTGATTCCGTTGGAGCGATCGAAATCGAACGCCTGCGACGTGGTGAAATTGATCGTGCCGTCTGAGCCGCTCGCGTTTGCAGGGTAGAGACCCATGGCCTTGGCGTTAGCCGAAGTCATCCGAATGGTACTGTTGTTTTGCGAACCGGCCTGACCGGCGCCTCCTAAACCGGTATCGAAATATGGCGTCGCACTAAGGGCTCCGTTCGGATTATTGGACGTTCGATTGATCAGCATCGAATGGACCGAACCAGACGGAAGATTCGCGACGCTACTGAGGTCGTCGGTGCTCGTCGCATCGTTCAGCAGCGCGTTGCGCACGCTGCTGTAGGTATAGGCGTCGAAGAATGCCGAAGTGTTACCGAGAATCCCGGGCGACAAAGCCACGGCGTTGATACGGATATTGACCGTAATCGAGTCGTTCAGTAGGCTCGACCACATACCGGCGGCTTGGGAAAATCCCGTCATCATCTGCGGGCTAGCACCCCCTTGGTTCGTGATGTTAAAGATCAGTCCAGCCGAAGCTCGCGATGATCCGAAGACGACGACGAGCAGACTGATTGTTACGCGAGCAATTCGATTCATGGTGGAGCGTCGCCGTGAGACTCTTCGTGGAGATGAAGTCATCCGAGATCGGATCCTTCGTTATCCAAGATGCACGACATACGCCGTTGTGACCGAACGATGCAAAAAAAACCAAAAATCTTGCTCGCAAGCAGGCTTACCGAACCAGAACGGCAGCACAAATCATTCATAAATCGGCAGATAGACACGTGCCGCGAGTGACCTGCCCCCATGTATGACACCAAGTGTGATGTTAGGTTTCTGCTGAATCAAGCTTGGTCTTTTCGCGGAGCGCAGCGTAGCGGAAAGACCAAGCTTGAACGGCCTCGGGAGCCGGGGGCCGATAGCCGAGCGAGCTGTGCGGACGGACGGTGTTGTATTCTCGCCGCCAGCGCTCAATGAGCACCTTGGCCTCCCAGAGCGTGTCGAAGATCTCCCGTTCCAGCAGCTCGTCACGGAGCTTGCCGTTGAACGACTCGACGTAGCCGTTTTCCCAAGGACTCCCCGGTTCGATGTAAAGCGTCTTCACATCGATCCGCTGCATCCACTCCCGGACCTTTGTGGCGGTGAACTCGGCGCCGTTATCGGAGCGAATGTGTTGCGGTACGCCGCGATGAAGGAACAGATCACTCAAGCGTTCCAAGACGTCTTCACTCGACAGCCTCCGCACGACGTCAATCATCGTCAGCATCCGAAACGCGCGACCGTCGTGCGTTCGCGCCTGGACGAAGTCATAGCTCCAGACGTGATCGCGATGCTCGGTCGCAACCGCATGCAGGAGCCGTCGTTGAACCATAGCCGTCGTCGTTTCGGTTGCCGCTGCGGCACTTTTAAGCCTTCGCGACGCCAGAGACGCTCGATCCGCTTGTGGTTCATGCGCCAGCCTTCACGACGTAAAAGGGCTGTGATCCTGCGGTAGCCGTAACGACCGTAGTCGCTCGCCAACTCGGTAATCCGCCCGACCAGGCGCGGTTCGTCGGCGGGAAGGAACCTCGGGCGACGCTGCGTCGCCGAGGTTGTCCCAAGACGCGGCAGGCCCGCCGCTCGCTAACCCCGAGCGTCTCACGAACGCGCTCGACGGCCCGTCGCCGACCGGTCGGGCTCAGAAGTTTCCCGAGGCGGCCTCCCGCAGAATCGCCTTATCAAGTTCGGCGTCGGCCAAGAGTCGCTTCAAGCGGGCGTTCTCCTGTTCTAACTCCTTGAACCGCTTCGCTTGATCCGTTCGTAGACCGCCGTACTCCTTCCGCCAGAGGTAGTACGTCTGCTCCGTCACGCTCAGCTTTTTGCAGACCTGCGGCACCGTCTGGCCACGAGCCAACTACAACTCCGCTTCTCGCAGCTTCTGAATGATCTGCTCTACCGGCAATCGCTTCCTCGCCATGACCGTCTCCCTTTGCAAGTGATAGGGAGGTCAGTCTACGACTGACCTCCGCACTCGTTTAAGGGGGGTACGTCAACCTACGCTCCGGCCACACAGCTCACTCGGCCATCGGGCACCGGCTGCTGAGCGGTTCAAGATTGATGTCATGCGTGGGCAGGTCGCCTTAGGGAGCGTTCTGTCTGGGGGGATGCAGCGGTAGTTTGGTTTGTGGGATTGGGCGGTCGAGCCAGTGGCGTAGTCGGTCGTAGAACTTGGTCGTGGCTTCTTCGTCCAATCGGTTGCACTTGCCGAAGGCTTTCGTGCGACGCTGCAGTTCATCGTCGCCCGCCGGCGTCTGTTTCAGAGTTTCGATCGAGGCTAGAAGTTGCGTCAGTTTTTCCTCGACCATCTCCTGTACTCGCGCGGCATCGAGCGAGCTCTGATGTTGCAGCGTGACCTCGTTCCCGTCTCGATTCGCTTTGCGACTACGGTCCATACGGTTTCTCCTCGCGACTGAGATTTCGGTTGCAATTAAGACGCAATCGCCGGGATGCCGTCTATTCTCCGACAACCGCCAGGCTCATTCCGAGCGTGACAGTGATCTGGTGGTCTCTGTGATCGTCGACCAGTGTAATAAAGTCATCGGTCGTCGCTTCGCCGTCGAGCGTGATCCGGCAGGTCGACCCGGCGCCGCTCTCGTTGTCGATCGTGATGTGATAGAACGTCTCGCGATAACGATAGTGGACCTGAAACTTAGTCCAACTCTTCGGCACGCAGGGCGTGATGCGCAACTTGTCGGCTTCCAGATGTAAGCCTAACAGTGATTCGACGATCAAGCGATACATCCAGCCGGACGAGCCGGTATACCACGTCCAACCGCCGCGACCGGTGTGGGGCTCGACTCCGTAAACGTCGGCGGCCACCACATACGGCTCGACGCGGTAAGTGCGAATGTCGGCCGACGTCGCGCCGTGGGCGATCGGATTGATCAGCGAGAACAATTCCCAGGCGCGCTCGGAATCGCCGCGCGCCGCCATCGCCATGACGGTCCAAATCGCGCTATGCGTATACTGCCCGCCGTTCTCACGCACGCCGGGGACATAGCCTTTGATATAGCCGGGGTTCAGGTCGGAGTTGTCGAATGGCGGATCGAGCAGCAGAATCAATTTGTCATCGCGACGGACGAGTCGTTCATCGACGCTCGTCATGGCCGTGGTAGATCGCTCCGGCGTGCTTGCGCCCGAGAGGACCGACCAACTTTGCGAAATTGCGTCGATTTGGCACTCTTCGTTCACGGCGGAACCCAACGGCGTGCCGTCGTCGAAGTAGGCTCGCCGATACCACTCGCCGTCCCAGCCGTGCTCCTCGATGTTGCTGTTGAGTTGTGCGGCGTCGAGCAGCAGTCGATCCGCAACGGCCGTATCACCGCGTCGTCGGGCCAGCGCGGCGAACTGCGTGAGGACGTGAAATAGGAAGAAGGCCAGCCAGACGCTTTCGCCTCGCCCGTTCTTGCCGACGAGATTCATGCCGTCGTTCCAGTCGCCGCATCCCATTAACGGGAGGCCGTGGGCTCCGAAGCGCAGTCCGCGCTGGATGGCGCGCAGCCCATGCTCGTAAAGCGTTCCCATTTCATCCGAGACTTGCGGCAACTCGTAGTTCGACTCTTCGTCTTCGCGCAGCGGACGCGAGGTCAAGAACGGAGCCGATTCGTCGAGCACGCCGGTATCGCCGGTCGTGCTCACGTAGCGACAGATTGCCAGCGGCAGCCAGAGGTAATCGTCGGAGAAATGTGTTCGTACGCCGTGGCCGCCCGGCGGATGCCACCAGTGCTGCACGTCTCCTTCGCGGAACTGTCTTCCGGCTGCGCGAAGCAAGTGCTCGCGCAGCAGTTGCGGCTGGGCATAGACGAGGGCCATCGCGTCTTGCAATTGATCGCGGAACCCGAACGCGCCGCCCGATTGATAGAAGCCGGACCGAGCCCACATGCGGCAGGCGAGCGTCTGATAAACGAGCCAGCCGTTCGCCAAGAAGTTGACCGACGCATCGGGCGTTTCCAAATAGACCACGCCGAGCGTCCGACTCCAGAAATGCCAGACCCCTTCGATGGCCCGATGCGCGGCGTCGACGCTACGAAAGCGTTGCGTCAGGGCTTTGGCTTCCGCTGCGCCGCGAGCGGCCCCCATCGTGAACGTGATGGTGCGCTCTTGTCCGTCGGCTAGCGTGAGCGGCGCTTGGATCGCAGCGCACGGATCATAGCCCGGTCCGACGCGCCCCGAGAGTCGGACGCGACGCAGGGCCGCCGGATTGGACAAGGTGCCGTTACGGCCCAAGAACTCTGCGCGATCGCCCGTAACGGTTCGGTTCCCTTCGCTGCAGTTGACGAAGGCGACGCGATCGCCGAACTCCGGGTTGTACACGTTGCGAGCCAGAATCGCGCCGCCGGCCGGATCGTTCTCCGTAACCACGTGCATGAGTGACTTGCTGCGCGAGCCGCCGAGCACGAGTTCCCAATAGCCAAAGACCGACAATTGTCGCGGACGACCGGAGCGGTTCGTGATCTTGAGCTTATAGAACTTGACCGGCGCATCGGTGGCAACATAAATCGATAGCTCGGTCGTGATGCCCCCTTCGGTGTAGTCGAAGATGCTGTAGCCGAAGCCGTGACGAACGACGTAGGTGTTCTGGCCCCGCGCCGGCAACGGCGAGGGGGACCAGAACTGACCGGTTTCTTCGTCGCGCAGGTAAATCGCCTCGCCGCCCGTGTCGGAGACGGGATCGTTGTTCCACGGCGTGAGTCGATACTCGTGACTGTTCTCGGCCCATGTGTAGGCGCTTCCGCCTTCCGACACGACGGTGCCGAACTGCGAGTTGGCAAGGACGTTTACCCACGGGGCGGGAGTCGTTTGGCCGGCGGCCAGGGTCGTGATGTACTCACGACCGTCGTGACTGAAACCGCCGAGTCCGTTGAAGTACGCGACATCGCGCGGCGGCATCGCGTCGGCTGCTTTGACATCAGGCCGGCGACGAGTCGGTTTCAAGTGAGGGATCAGAAACTCCGATCGTCCGCGCCGCTCGGCCTGTTCGGCCAACGTTCCGGCGTCGTCGAGCAAGACGACCCGAGCCACGGTTTGCAGCAACGCGCGGTCGTCTTCCGACATCTGTTCGCCGCGACGAATGAAGACGCCGCCGCGCTTATCGACGAGCGCCGCCTCGGGCCCTCCCGCGACGAGATCGACGATCATTTCCTGCAGCGTCTGCCGATAGACCGAATCGTCTTCGTTCCAGATAACGAGATCGACGACGAGCCCCTTGTGTCGCCAATAAGCATGCGCTTGCACGGCTTCGCGCACCAAGCCGATCCGTTCATGATCACGAATCCGCACGAGGACGATCGGCACGTCTCCCGAAATGCCGTAGCCCCAGAGGCCCGATTGCCCCTGCTTGTTGCGGGCGAGGACGCTCGCCTTCGCGCGTCGCAACGCCGAAGCGTAGATGATCGAACCGGCTAAGCGACCATACGCCTGCGCATCGGCTTCGGAGGCCGCCAGTTGTTGCAGCACAATGTGGCCATGCGTCCAAGCCAGATCAAACACGCGAGCGGCCAATGCCGGATCGTGATATTTCTCCGTCAGCCCTTCGACACCGGATCGCGATTCAGCGACGCCGGTGACGACGTCGACTTGTACGGATTCATTCGGCTGCAACAGCACCGTTTGACGAATGCTGACGATCGGATCCAGTACCGGGCCTGCGGTGTTCGACAGCGGAGATCGGCCTTCGAACGCGGCCGGTGAAGCCGGAGTGCGATGGCGTCCGACGAAGCGCAGCCGATCGGTTTCGTATGACGGATCGCCTACCGCCGGGCCGCGGACCGTCATCATGTGCATCATCCACGGCGGCTGCTCTTCGGCCGAGCGCGGTCGGCGTGTGCAGTAGATCGCATGCCGACTGTGGACCAGTTCCGTCTGCACAAACAGATTGCTGAAGGCAGGATGGGCTTCGTCTTGCGCCTGCGGCGCGAGCACGACCTCGGCATAGCTCGTCACTTCGATCGAACGAGGTCGCTCGGAACGGTTGCGGAGCGTGATGCGGCGAAGCTCGACGTCGTCTTCGGGCGAGACGCTGATTTGCGTATACGTTTCGATCTCGTCGTCTGTCCGGCGAAATTCGACGCGCGCTTGGGTGAAGATCGCTTCGTAAGACGACGCGGCGAGGGTCGTCGGCTGCCAAGCGTTCGACCAGAGCTTGCCGCCGTCGAGGTCGCGGAGGTAACAAAAGTTGCCGTAGCCGTCGCGCGTCGCATCTTCGCGCCAGCGCGTGACCGCCAAGTCGCGCCAGCGACTGTAACCGCCTCCGGCGCTCGTCACCGCCACATGGTAGTTGCCGTTCGAAAGCAGATGCGCTTCGATCGACGCACTGCTGGGATCGGTGAACACGCACATCCCGCCGGTCTCTTCGGCCGAGGGAAGTCGTTCGGCTCGCGCTTCGCCGGCGTGCGGAAAGACCGGGGCGACCAGTTTCGGCACCGACTCGTGTAGCAACGGGTCGGTCGCACGAAGCATCGGATCCGCCAGGAAGCGGCGCTGCATCGGCCGATCGAGCAACACATACGCCAGGGAGAGCAAGGTCATCCCCTCGTGATGCGCCATGAACTGCCGCACCGTGGCGCTCTTGCTTTCCGGCCGCAGACGCGACGGCGTGTAATCAACCGCTTCGAACAGGCCGTAAGCCCCTTGGTGCCCGTCGGCCGTAAGTCGTTCGAGATTACGACAAGCCGCTTCCGGTTCGACCATCAGCGCCAGCGCACTCGCATACGGCGCAATGACCAGATCTTCAGCCAATCCCCGTTTCAAACCGAGGCCGGGAACGCCGAAAGCTCGATACTGATAATTTCGGTGCAGGTCGATCGTGTTGTAGCCCGACTCAGAGATTCCCCACGGCACGCCCCGTTGGCGGCCGTACTCGATCTGCCTGCGAACGACGGCGCGATAGGTCCGATCGAGTAGTGTGTCGTCGTAGTTCGGCATCACCAACAGCGGCATCAAGTACTCAAACATCGAGCCGCTCCAACTCAGCAGGGCCGGCGCGCTGCCGGCGCTCGTTAGCAGTCGCCCTAAGGCGAACCAATGTTCCTGCCCAAAGTGACCTTGAGCGATGACGATGAAGCTGGTGAGCCGCGCCTCGGAGGCGAGCAAATCGTAGTAGCCCGCATCGAGCCGCTGCTCGCTGACGTTGTAGCCGATGGCAAAAAGATCGCGCTCGTCGTCGTAGAGCAGGCCGAAATCCATCTCTGCGAATTCACGGCACTGAACGGCAACGTCTTCCAGGCTTTGAATTCGAGCCGCCGCACGTTCAGCGGCCTGAGCCATCGCGGCATGAAGCGCAGCAAGCCATTCGTTCGTCTCCGACGCATTTGACTGCAAGAGCTCATTCAGAAGCGGCAACATCGTCGCCGGAAGTGCCGCGACATCTCGCAACGTCGCCGCAGAATCCACTTGGCGGAGTGATTCTCGTAGACGAGTTCGTCGTGCGATGGATTCTTCCGGACCGGTCGACCAAAACTCTTCCGCCGGCGCCGGCACATCGAGCCACGGAGCTAAGTACTTCAGCTCGGCCTGATGATCGTTGCAGCAGCGGAGATACGCCTGGGACCACCAACTGAGTTCGACGTCGCCTTGCATTTCGGTCGTGAACTCGACGGCAACGGTCGTTAAGCGTGCCAGCAAGAGCGAGGCGGCCCGTAGCGTCGAAGGCGCGTGTTCGAGGTCCTCGATCTGACGTTCCAGCTTGCGGATTACATCGGCGCCGACGCGCGATGACGCGTTTGCACGGGTTTCATCCAGCAGCACGCGCAACGTATCGGTCAGTCCGCCGGACCATCGCGACGGCAGGATGCGTTGCGATGTGAGCTCGACGTAGCCGCTGCCGAGTACCAGCAAGTTGCCTGCCAAGTTGCCGCTGTCGACCATCGAAATGTAGCGAGGATGCAGCGGTGCAAGAGAGCGGGTGTCGTACCAATTGTAGAAATGTCCGCGATGCCGTTCCATGTACGACAGCGTTTCGAACGTCTGCTGCGTCCGAATCAGGAGTTGCCCGACGGAGCAGTAGCCGAAATCATGAGCCGCCAAGTCGGCCAGCAGCGCCATGCCGATGTTGGTAGGACTGGTGCGCGGTGCGACGACAAGCGTCGGGTTCTGTTGAATGTTGTCCGGCGGCAACCAGTGGTCTTCTGCCGTGACGAACTGCTCGAAGTACCGCCAGGTTCGTCGCGTCAGCTTCTCGAGGAAGTGATGCTGGCTTTCGGATAACTGCAACGGCGGTTTGACGATCGGTCGGCTCAACCACCAAGCAATGAACGGCGAGGCCGCCCAAGCGACAAGCCACGGCCCGGCGATAAAGAGCATCTCCGGTCTGATCAGCGCGAGGACGACGAGCGTCGCCGCCGCCAAGGCAGGCGCAAAAATCATCGCGCGGAACGTGTCAGTCAAGCCGCCGTCGTTGCTCCGTTCGGAATCACTGGCGGTCGTCCACTCTAGTAACCGTCGCTTCGTCCAGAGCATACGAACCAACGTCCGCACGATAGCATCGACGCAGATATAAGCCTCAAACGGCAAATTAACGAACAGAAGCAGGCAGCGAACGAGAGGCCGTCCCAATGAACCGAGCGTGGTGCGCCAATGCAATCCCCAAGGAAGATCGATCGGTTTGCGAAACAAGTCGGAGACCGTGGTCAGCAGCGTCGGCAACAACACGACGCCGACCAAGAATGCCAACGTGATCGCGGCGACGGCCGGGGATTGAGACCATGAGCCGAGCAGCACCAGCAACATCGCCGGCGGCACGAGACTGCGACGCAAGTTGTCGAAAATCTTTCCAGCGCGACAAAGCCGAAAGAGGATTGCGAACCGCTTGGCCCGAGCGCCCGCGGACGGTCGTGAGTAGCCAACCGGCGATCTGCCAATCGCCGCGCATCCACCGATGTTTGCGTCCGACGTCGGCCAGGTACCGCGAAGGATGGTCTTCGTATAGCGTCACGTCGCTAAGCAGCGCCGAGCGACAATAGGATCCTTCGATCAGGTCATGACTCAAGATCGCGTTCTCAGGAAAGTCGCCGCAGCATTGTTCAAAGGCATCGACGTCGTAAATGCCTTTGCCGATGAACGAACCTTCCGAGAAGACGTCTTGATAGACGTCGGAGACGACGCGGGTATAAGGATCGACGCCCGCATCGTCGGTGAAGAGCTGCACAAATCGCGACCGTTGCGCACTCGGCAGGCTGACGCCGACGCGCGGTTGTAGAATCGCATAGCCGTCGCTAACGCCGCCATTCTGTTGGTCGACGACCGGTCGATTGAGCCGATGGGACAACGTGCCGACCATCAGCCGGGCCGAATCCCGCGGCAACTGCGTGTCGGTATCGAGTGTGATGACGTAGCGCACATTGAGCAGCGCGTCCGTCTGTCCGACGACCTCTGCGAACCGATCTTTCGCTCCGCGGAGTAGCGCGTTGAGGTCGGCGAGCTTACCGCGTTTCCGCTCATAGCCCATCCAGACCCCTTCTTGCGCGTTCCAACGTCGGGCGCGGTGTAAGAGGTGAAAGATGTCGGACCGCACTTGCGAATATTTCTCGTTCAGTCGCACGATGCCGGCCCGCGCTAACTCGACGAGATCGGCATCGCCGGCGAACGATTCTTGTGCGGCATCGACGAAGTCCGTAACGAGCGCGAAGTGCAAATGCGGATCGCGATTAGCGAGGTAGCGTACTTCGAGTCCCGCCAGCAAATGTTCAATCCCGGCCGGACTGGTAAGCATCGTCGGCACGGCCGCCAGCGTGCGATGTTCGGCCGGGATCCCCCGTTCGAAATCCATCCGCGGCAGCGACTGCGGACTGACCAACCGCGTCGCCAGCCAATTGACGAGTCCCACGCCGAGACTCGATGCACACACGAGCGCCGGGAGGCAGAGCAGTGCCAGAATCGCCGGGCCGACCGCTTGCCGCTGCAATCCGAGCCAGAATGCAAACAAGACGTGCCCGACAGAAGTTAGGCCGCGAGAGTGGCTGGATACTGAAAGAAGTTTGCGGCGCGCGGGGCCGTAAAACGAAAGGCGTTTGCGGACGCTTGTGAGCACAGGAATTGGCTGACCAGCGAGCGGATGACGACACGGGCTCGC
>CAMCTH010000088.1 GCA_945877965.1 Planctomicrobium piriforme
GAGCAGACCGTGCAGGCCGAGTAGGCATGCGTGAATTTCATCCCCTGCGAGGCCATCTGGTCGAGCTGTGGCGTCTCGTAGAGTTTGCTCCCCATGCAGGAAAGATCGCTCCAGCCGAGGTCGTCGATCAGAAACAGCACGACGTTCGGCCGGCGATCGGCTGCGGCGGCCGCGGTAGACGAGATCGTCGTAAGAGATGACGACAAAGCGATCGCCAGGGCGACCGAGCAGAGGAAGCGGCGGAGCAGGGGAGTGTGGGGCATGTTGAATCTCACGCGGGTGGGGCGGCGGGAGCGTTATCATCGGGGCGACGACGGCGCGAAGCAAGTCGCGCAATCCGCTTGGGTAAAGGAGTGTCCTAAGGTTGAGATTGTTTCCCGCGGCGACCGGAGCTAAAAATCGCATTGCTGGCAAGAACGGATCGGCAAAGCAGTGCGTAGGAGATTGCGGGACAAGACTTTCGGAGCGTGCGACTCGCGTAAAACGGCGCGACGACCCACGCCGTGCTGGGGGCTTGACCTGAAAGGTGATACCAACTGTCCTCACCGGATTGAGGGAGCGGGTCAGATCGTGTGAGCGAACTCGAAAACTTCGTGCTTGCTCATGAGATAGTCGGCTTGTTAATCTGGGCAACTCTCGTGGTTGTTTAGGAAGAGTTTTGAGTCGATCTTGTGCCGTCGTAAGTGCAATGACAGTCATTTCTTGCCAAGCGCGACGTAACTGACCGGCTCTGGTCAAATTCATGTTAGAATTCGTTGGATTTTCCCGGCCTCGAAAGTGATAATTCGATGGCTTACAGGGGAAAGACGAACCGCAAGGCCGTGGCTCACAGCAGGAGGCTTCATTTAAATCATGCCTCTGCGACACGAGCGTTTGCACCATGTTGGCCCGCCTTAACGACACAACCCGTTACGAGTATGTGACTTGCCAAGTTGGTCGGTCATTCGGGCTGAAAAGCAACTATTCGCGGTTCCTTCCCAGTTAACCTCCCCTTTCCGTTAGACGACAGATTCCGTTTTGCCACGTAGCCGTGACGTTTCGTCTGCTGGGTTTATTCACCGGAGACCGAACGACTGACTTCGCGCCTGCATTTGGAAGATTTGACTCAATCGGAATAGCGAACAGAACCTGAGCATTTTGTAGGAGTTGGGCACTTGTACGACGCATTGTTGGAAGACCTTGAAGACGAAGAAACCCCGAGTGCTGACGAGGCGGCCGAGCTTGTCGATAAGGACGAGGCGGTAGCCGAGTTAGACGGTGACGACGATCTCGTCGTGGCCGAAGATGCCGAGGTCGAGCCGGACCTCAAGGCCGAAGAGCTGCTGCTCGCTCCGGATGAAAACGAATCGTGGTCGGACGACCCGGTGCGGATGTACCTGACGCAGATGGGCGAAATCCCGCTACTCACCCGCGCCCAAGAAATCGCGCTCGCCAAGCAGATCGAAATCACCCGAGCTCGCTTCCGTCGGAAGTTGCTCGAGTGCGATTTCGTCATTCAAGACGCCGTCCGCATTCTCCGCCGCGTTCACACGGGCGAACTCCCGTTCGATCGCACGGTCCAGGTGTCGGTGACCGACCACTTGGAGAAAGAGCAGATCATGGGGCGGTTCCCGCATAACCTGCGGACGCTCGACGTGCTGCTCAAGCAAAACCGCCAAGACTATCAGTGCGCCGCCGGCCGGAGCTCGAAGGCCGTCGAGCGTCGCGAAGCCTGGTCCCGTTTGGGTCGTCGTCGTCGCCGCGCCGTTCGTTTGGTCGAAGAATTGGGCCTCCGTACGCAACGGATCGAACTCAAGATCCGCTCATTGGACGAATTCAGCCGTCGCGTCGATGAACTGAAGGCCAAGATTGTCGCCAACAAGTCGGCCCGCGGTCCGCAAGAAGAACGGGCCAAGCTGCTCGGCGAGTTCCGCAAGATTCTAGTCGCCTGTCAAGAAACGCCTACGAGCCTCCGTCGTCGCGTCGCCTATCTCAAGAGCACCTACGCCGAGTACCAAAAGGCGAAGCGCGGCCTGTCGGAAGGTAACCTCCGCTTGGTCGTCTCGATCGCCAAGAAGTATCGCAACCGCGGCCTCTCGTTCTTGGACCTGATCCAAGAAGGAAACGCCGGTCTGATGCGGGCCGTCGATAAGTTCGAATATCGCCGCGGCTTCAAGTTCTGCACGTACGCCACGTGGTGGATTCGCCAAGCGATCACCCGCGCCGTCGCCGATCAGAGCCGGACGATCCGCATTCCGGTCCACATGGTCGAGACGATGTCGAAGGTTCGCAACGTGGCTCGCAAGCTGTTGCAAGAACTCGGTCGCGAACCGACGATCGAAGAGACCGCCAAGGCCGCCGGTACGCCGATCGAAGAAGCTCGCCGCGTTCTGGCGATGAGCCGCTATCCGATCAGCTTGGATCGCCCGGTCGGCAACAGCGAAGACAGCCACTTCGGCGACTTGCTGCCGGACGGCACGGTCGAAAGCCCGGCCATTGGTGCCGCCCAAGAGATGCTCCGCACGCGGATCACCAAGGTCCTCAAGACCTTGAGCTACCGCGAACGCGAGATCATCAAGCTCCGCTACGGTTTGGGCGACGGCTACAGCTACACGCTGGAAGAAGTCGGCCACATTTTCAAGGTCACCCGCGAACGTATCCGCCAGATCGAAGCCAAGGCGGTCCGCAAGCTCCAACAACCGAGTCGCTCGGCCGAACTGTCGGGCTTCCTCGACTAAGTCGTTCGACTCCGTTTCGCACGAAGATTTTCAATCGCATCAAAGCCCAGGGATAGCTATCCCTGGGCGTTTTTGTTTTCGAGTACATTGAGAAGTATGAACTTGCGCGCGTGCCTTCTCGCCGTTTGCCTGTCGACGTCGCTCGTCGCCGCCTCGTCGACGCGCGGTGATGAGCTTCGCGCCGCCTACGACGCCGACACGGCGACGTATCGCAAGCAACTCGATGAGTTGGCCGCGACATGCCGCGCTCAAAAGCTCGATGCCCTCGCCGAGCAGATCGCCGGCTGGTTGCCCGAGCGCGATCCGCTGCGACAATATTTTTTTCTGATCCGCTCCGAATTGTCGCCGCAGACGGCTTCGCCCGACGAACAAGTCGCCGCGGCGAAGTCGTTTCTCGCTTTGCGGCAAGCGCGCGGGGAACGACTCTTCGCCTTAGCGAAGCAGGCTTCCGCGGCGGGTTCGATCACGACGGCCGTCGAATGGACGTACGAAGCGCTCCGCGAAGACTCGGCGTTGGCGCCGGCTCGCAAACTGCTCGGCTATCGCGAGGTCGACGGTCGTTGGCTTACGCCGTTTGAGGCGGCCAAGGTTCGCGGCGGCGCGGTTTGGCATCCGCAGTTCGGTTGGTTGCCGCAAACTCAGATCTCTCGCTACGAAGCAGGCGAGCGGTACCTCAACGGTCGTTGGATCTCGGCGGCCGACGATGCCAAATTCCACGCGACGATCGAGCGCGGCTGGATCGTCGACACCGAGCACTTTCGCATCCGTACGACTCACAGCCTCGCCGCGGGAGCCCGACTCGGCGCGCAGTTGGAGTCGCTCTACCAAGTGTGGCGGCAGATGTTCGCCCGCTATCAAACGCCCGATGCCGAGTGGCAGCGACTATTCGCCGGCGGCGAGCCGCGCGAACTGCCGGCCAAGCGATACCCGGTCGTCTACTTTCGCACGAAGGACGAGTACGTCGCCGCGTTGAAAAAGCGTGAGCCCCGGATCGAACTCACCTCGGGCATCTTCATGAACGACGACGACACCGCGTATTTCTACGCCGATGAGAAGGCGAACAACGACGCCTTTCTGTATCACGAAGTCGTCCACGAACTGTTCATGCTCACGCGGCCGACGACGCTCAAAGTCGGTGCGAAGGGGAACTTTTGGATCGTCGAAGGGATCGCCTGTTACTTCGAGTCATTGCACTTACACGCCGACTACGCCGAACTCGGCGACGTCCGAAATGCCCGGCTTCATGCGGCCCGATATCGTCGCTTGGTCGACGATTTTTATGTGCCGCTGGCCGAGTTGACGAGCTTTTCGTTGCAACGTCTGCAACAAGACGAACGGATCGCGCGGCTCTACAGTCAGTCGTCGGGTCTCGCGTGGTTTTTGCAACATGCCGACGCCGGTCGGCATCGCGAGGCGACGGTCGACTATCTCACTGCCGTTTACGCCGGCAAAGACTCGCCGACGACGCTCGCCGAACGGACCGGCATCGGCTACCCTGATCTCGATCGCCGTTACCGCGAATACCTCGAACGGTTGCCCGACACGTCGCCTCTTCCCGCCGCACCTCAGCCCCCTCCAACCGCACCATGACCGACGCTCCGAAGTCACCCCGCCCGTGGGTCCTTGCCGAGACGAACTACGCCTACACCAAGGGAATGCCGTACGACACGGCCGTCCTGCCGCTCGGCGCGACCGAGCCGCACAATCTACATTTGCCCTACGGCACCGACACGTTTCAATGCGATGAAGTCGGCGAACGAATTTGTGCCGCGGCGCATGCCCGCGGTGCGAAGGTCGTGTTGTTGCCGACGATTCCGTACGGCACGGAAACGAATCAGATGGCGTTCCCGCTGGCGATGAACGTGAACCCTTCGACGCTCGGCGCGATGATTCGCGACCTAATCGACGCGCTCGTGCATCACGGCATCCGCAAGATCGTGCTGCTCAACGGACACGGCGGCAACGAAATGAAGTGGCTCCTGCGCGAGCTGTTTACCGAGTCGCCTGCCAAGCTCTTTTTGTGTAACTGGTATCAGGTCGCCGGCGATCAGTACGGCAAGATCTACGTCGATGCCGGTGACCATGCGGGCGAGATGGAGACGGCGATGATGCTGGCCTATCGCCCGCACTTGGTCGTGCAGAACGCCGACGGTACGCTCGCCGCCGACGACGGGGCGGTTCGCAGCACGCAGTTCGACGCAGTGAACAAAGGTTGGGTCGCGATCACCCGCCCCTGGCACCTGCTGACCACGAACACGGGCGTCGGCAATCCGCACCCTGCAACGGCCGAGAAGGCGCAGCAGATGATGAACATCGTCGTCGAACGGCTGTCGCAATTCTTAGTCGAACTGAGTGCCGCACCGCTCGACGAGTCGTTTCCGTATTAGACTGCTGCTCTATTTCATGCTTGGCTCGGCGTCGCCGGGGAGCAGCATGTGCAAACTGCCGCCATAGGGGCCTGGAGATTTAAGCATTCTCGGCGACGTTGCGGGGTCGAATTGCCAGAACGATTGCAATTGCAGCGGTGTGCCGGGAACGTGGACGAAGTCGAGTTCGTCGAAGCGGAGCGTGACGTTGCCGTTGCCGCCGACGCGACGCCATGGGTTTAGCCACGCGACGGCGACGACGTCGTCGCACGACAGCGGCAAATTCTTGAGCAGGCGATCGCGATAGGTCCCGCTGCCGTAGATGCAGGCGAAGTCGGCAGCCGGCAGGACGAGCGTCGTCCACTCGCGCGGCTTCAGATAACGCCGCGTTTGGTAGATTGCGAAATTGAGGTCTCGGCGATCGCGGATTGCGCGATAGGAGAATTGATAATCGAAGCCCGGGCCGGCGTGCTTGCGCAACTCGTCGCTTGCCGCGAACTCTTGCCACGGGAACGGCTTGTTGGGCGGCGCGACGAAGACGAGGAAATCGACCGCCTCGGCGGGACCGAGTCCGACGACCGTGTTGCGGTACGCAGGCGCATCGTGTCGCAATGCGATGCGAATCGCGTTCGCGTCAGGTGCCCTTGCGGTTTGAATGCCGGTGCAATGCACTTCCTCAGCGCTCGGGCCGACGGAGACGAGCGACTTCGTGCCGCGTTCCGAATCGGCGACGATGGAAAGTTCCGGCGGTTGAAAGCGAAGCGGCTTCTCGCGTTTCCACGATTGCTCGAACCACTCGGTCTCTCCGTCGGCCATGTACAAATGGAACACGCCGTCGGTTTTGCCGGCTTCGAAATCGGCGATCGTCTTGATCGTTCGTATATCGGTCTCGGCGAACGTCGGAAACAGTTGCCCCTCGCCGGTTGAAACGACTTCAATTCGTTCGAGGATGAACTCTCCTTCGGTCCCCGCGTCGAGAAACACGCCGACCGGTTCTTGAGCCCAGCGGCTGTAGTAGTTTCGCGTTGCGTCGGTGCTAAAACCGGCGCGGCGAAAGTTGCGGCGCAACGGATGATTCAGCGAAAGATCGATCGTCGCCGTTTGCGGCTCGGTCGAGGCTGCGAGTTCAGCGACTCGCGTATAGACGTCGCTGTTGGCGTAATAAGCGGTCGGACCGCCGGCGTAGACGCGGACCTTTCCGCTCACGACTTTTACGTGCAGCCGCAGTGCGTCGGTTTCGGGCGGATAAAACGGCGCGAGACGGAGTAGCGTCAACGCTCCCTGCTCGAAAATCTTCGGGTCGGTCACATGAACGCGCAGACCTCGCTTCCCCGAGCCGGCGTCGGCGACGATCTCCGTACGGCTGCCCGACTGAGCCTGCTCGCGGAACGTAGTCGTCCAGCGCCAGTTATCGAGAAATCCCTTTTGATACGGCCCGGGCGCCGCGTCGGCAAAGTCGAGGACCGTGCCGAGCACGGTTTCCGGCGAAGTCGCTGACTTCGGTGCGGCCGCCGTCGCTCCGCAAACGAATAGCGCCGTCGACAACAGCACCATCGACAACAACGCCGCGGACAAGCTCCATCTTGACATGCCGTTTCCTCCGCGATGCAATCCGCGCAACTACGCCTTGGCGACGAGATCGATCAGGTAGTTTCCGTAGGGGTTCTTCATTTCGCGGCCGAGTTTTTCTAGTTGTTCGGCGGTGATGAAGCCTTTACCGAAGGCGATTTCTTCGAGGCAGGCGACTTTCAGTCCCTGTCGGGCTTCGAGCGTCTCGATGAAGTTCGAGGCTTGCAGCAGCGATTCGTGCGTGCCGGTGTCGAGCCAGGCGAAGCCGCGGCTGAACGTCTGCACGTCGAGCGTTCCTTGTTGGAGATAAACCTTGTTGACGTCGGTGATCTCGAGCTCGCCGCGCGGCGACGGCTTCAAGTTCGCCGCGATGTCGACGACCTGGTTGTCGTAGAAGTAGAGACCCGTGACGGCGAACTTCGATTTCGGTTGTTTGGGTTTCTCTTCCAGCGAGATCGCTTTGCCCGACGCGTCGAACTCGACGATGCCGTAGGCCTCCGGGCTCTTCACGGCATAGGCGAAGACGCTCGCGCCGCGCTCTTTCGTCGCGGCGCGGCTGAGCATCTGCTGAAAGCCTTGGCCGTAGAAGAGATTGTCTCCCAAGACGAGCGCGACGTGATCGGCGCCGATGAACTCGCGGCCGATAATGAAGGCTTGCGCCAGGCCGCCGGGGTTCGGCTGCGTCGCGTACCGAATGCTCATGCCAATCCGCGAACCGTCGCCGAGTAAGCGCTCGAAGCTCGGGCCGTCTTGCGGCGTGGTGATGATCAGCACTTCGCGAATGCCGGCGAGCATCAGCGTCGAGAGCGGATAATAAATCATCGGCTTGTCGTAGACCGGCAGCAGCTGCTTGCTGACGGCCAACGTGACCGGATGCAACCGCGTTCCGGCCCCGCCGGCGAGGATGATCCCTTTTTGGAAATGCGACATAGAACTGCTCCGGTAGGGAACGGCCTCTGTGCCGTTCCGTCTGCGTGATTCACGGAACGCCACGGAGGGCGTTCCCTCCAATTAGCTCGTCAGCCCCAAACGTTCGCGGGCGTACACGCCGCTGGTGATCCGCTCGACCCAGGTCGGGTTGTCGAGGAACCAGCGGACCGTCGCTTCGAGGCCGGTCGTCAGGTTCTGTTGCGGCTCCCAGCCGAGTTCGAGTTTGATCTTCGAGGCATCGATCGCGTAACGGCGATCGTGGCCCGGTCGATCTTGAACGTATTTGATCAGCTTTTCGCAGGGGCCGTGCGGCAGATTGGGACGGAGCTTGTCGACCAGCGCACAAACCGTTTTGACAATCTCGAGGTTCGCCCGCTCGCAGTTGCCGCCGATGTTGTACGTCTCGCCGATCGTCCCCTTGGCGAGGACCGTGCGAAGCGCGCGGCAATGATCGTCCACATAGAGCCAGTCGCGCACTTGCTGACCGTCGCCGTAGACCGGCAGCGGCTTCCCTTCGAGCGCGTTGAGGATCATCAACGGAATCAGCTTCTCGGGGAACTGGAACGGGCCGTAGTTGTTCGAGCAGTTCGTGATCAGCGTCGGGAAGTGGAAGGTGTGTTCGTACGCGCGGACGAAATGGTCCGACGATGCTTTGCTAGCGGCGTACGGCGAGTTGGGCGAGTAGCGGGTCGTCTCGCTGAAGGCGCCGGTCGGGCCGAGCGAGCCGTAGACCTCGTCGGTCGAGACGTGCAGAAAGCGGAACCGCTCGCGCTGCTCCGCCGGCAGATCGCGCCAGTATTTCATCGTCCGGTCAAGCAACGTCCAGGTGCCGACGACGTTGGTTTGGATGAAGGCCAGCGGGCCGTCGATCGAGCGATCGACGTGCGACTCGGCCGCGAAGTGGACGATCGCTCGCGGCTGATGCTCGCGCAACAATTCGCTCACCAACTCGCCGTCGCAGATGTCGCCGTGCGCGAACATGTACCGCGGATCGTCTTGCACCGACGCCAGCGAATCGAGATTGCCGGCGTACGTCAGCGCATCAAGATTGACGAGCCGCTCCCGCTCCGCACCGATCCACTGACGCACAAAAGCCCCACCGATAAACCCCGCCCCGCCGGTAACCAGAATGGATTCTGCGTTCATATCGTCCCAGCCCATCAATCGGTTCGGAATCACGATCGTTGCTCCCCTAAGACGCTATTCGGCGACGCTCGCGCGGCACTTTTGGATGTCTGCAAATCGAATGAACCCGGCGAAGCAACGCGAAGCCGGGAGTCCGTGGCTTCCGTTGGGCGCCACGGGCTCATTCGATGCGCAGACGTCAATAAGAATCGAGCAGGCAATCTTAGTTCACGATGCGACGGGAGGTCGACCGGTCGGGATTATACCGATTGCGCGGACGAAATCCGGAAGCCAATCCGCCCAGGGCGGACGGTCGTAGCAAAACGTCCGACCGACGACGAACCTGCGACGCGAAAAGCGTGTCGTTTCCGGCAGAGTCGAAGCGAATTCGAGCGAGCTGCGAACCGGCGCGAGACCCTTGTCGCAGACCGAGTTCTTGGTAAGCTAGGAGGACGATTTTCACGGTGGCTATAGTTCAGTTGGTTAGAACGCTAGATTGTGGTTCTAGAGGTCACGGGTTCGAATCCCGTTAGCCACCCTTTATGACGCTCGTCGACAGCAGATGTCGCCGAGCGTTTTCTTTTGTCCTCGCATGACGTTACGTCGCGGCGGACGGGCTTCGTTGCGACGGTCTCGCCGTTGGTCGATTTGTCAGGCGATGACCATGATTTGCACGATTTGTCAGGAGTTGGTGCAAGCGTTGGTGCAAGCGGCGGCGACGGGTAATCGTCTGTCCCCGTAGCTCTTGCGACGTTTCGCAGGATTTCAGATTGCCCGTGTTCCGCGCTCAACGGCAACGAGGGGAGCGATTCGACGGCACCAGAGACGTCTAGCAGTCGCGGATCGGTATAGACGTTCATCGTTAAATTGATCGACGAGTGTCGCATCGCGGCTTGGGCAGTACGTGGGGCGACGCCTGCCTTGCTCAGCAACGTGCCGAACGAGTGGCGTAGAGCGTGCACGTCGATCGTCTGGCCACGGTCGTCTCGCTTGGCTATGCCGGCGGCTTTCAGGTCGCGATCCAGAATCTTCACCAGCTTGTCAGGCACTTCGAAGAGCGAGGTTGAAGCGGGTAACCTGTACGCCATGGTCATTGGCAATCGCGATCGTTTTCCAGCGGCCCCAGCTTCGAGCGTGGCGCCGTCTGCCGAACTAACGGATTCGGAGTCGAATCGAACCGTCGCCGCTTGCGAGGCGGCTTGCAGCGTGGCTGCCTTGTCGTTGATCCACATTCGCAGATCGGTAGCCAAGTCGGATCGAAGCGGGATGGTAGTGCCTTGGCGATTCTTCTCGTCGGCGGCATGGAGCACCAAGTAGGGCAGGGCGTCGTCGAGTTGGACTTGCCCTACGGTCAGTGAGGCGAGTTCTCCTTTTCGGAGTCCGGTCAGCACGAGTGTCTTGTAGATCAACGCCCGTTCGCGGCCGAGGCGTTCAAGTTGGGCCTGAACCTCGGGGCGGACTTTCGCGGTGGTTGCCCCTTTGTTCTTCCCGCGGCGGATCGTCAGCGCTTCCAACAGGGGACGACGTCGGGCGATATCGAGCAGGGTGACAAGTTCGGCCTCGGTCATTGCCCGACGATGCCGACGACGATCCGCTCGTTCATCGGCAACCGACAGACGTTCGAACGGGTTGACGAGCAACCGTTTGTCAGCGATGCACCAGTTCGCAAACGTGACCAAATCCGCGCGGTACGCGTTGCGCGTGCGCGCGCTCATACCTGGCTTCGAGGTACCTTTTACCGTGACGCTCGGTTTAGACCGCTCGATCATCCAGCGTTCAATCATTGCCGTATCGAGATCGGCGAGCCGGGTAATGCCGCATTCGCTATAGAGCCTCCTGAGTTGTCGAATCGTGTTGTTTCGGTACTCGGGGCATGTTCCTCGGGCGGTGAGATGCGATTCGTAGGCGGCAAGATGCTTTTCGAAAGCGGTCGAATGAAAGTCGGCGATCGAATCCTCGGCCGCGGTCATGACCCCCGCCTTCACCAACTCGGCCCGCCGTTCGAGTTCACCTAGCACGCTACGGGCCGCGGTTTCATCCCGGCAACCGGTCGCCACTTCACGCACGACGCCCGAGCCGTCGCGATACTTTGCCGTGAACGTGCGAGCCTCGACGACGATCCGGTCAGTGCCGTCGGTGCCGGTCGTCAGCGGAGCGGTCCGCTGCTTCCCCTTGGCATCCTTCCAGCGTCCGAAGCGTTGCCCGACCCGGGTGAACACCTCGGCTGTCGGCGGCAGCGGCTTCGTGAACGACTTGCGGTAGACGGTTCCCATCGCTCGGTTATCCCTTCGATTTTGGTTCGTTTGCTTGCAGTTGCAGACCAAAGTAAGCCGCTAGTTTGTCCGCCTTGTCGAGCCGCAGCGATCGTTCTCCGCTCATGAATCGAAATAAGCTCGCATATTCCAGCCCGCTGCCTTTGCTGATCTGCAGCAACGGCGATCCGCTATCAACCACGGCTTTTTTCAGAACATCTGTTAGTGATGATGTCGGCTGTTTTTTACGCATGATGACAGTTGTCATATTTTCGGATCCCATCGTCAAGTGCTCGTAAAACTTTTCCCATTGGCGAGATACAAGCTTGGCCTAATCGCTGGTAGGTCGCTGACCGTTCACCGACGGCTCGCTACCTGCTTGTTACGCCGTTACGCTGTTTGACGCACACACAGCCCCACCACTCTTCAACTTCATCTGAAGTAAGGTGAGTACGTAATCGTTCACAAGTCGGTGTTTGATTGGGCTTGCGCGAAGTGAGGTCATCGGCCATAACGTCAGCATGGCGATTGAACTCACGGA
>CAMCTH010000089.1 GCA_945877965.1 Planctomicrobium piriforme
TGGGGGACGTAAATCCGGCGTAACCCGGAGAGTCGAACGTCGGTCAATCAAGCCCGTGAGTATAGCCGGAATGCCTGTCGGAACAACGGCTACCGGCCTCAGGGTGGGGCGCGCCAAGGAGTTACGACCCGCCGCGAGGCTGGTTCTATGTCGGCACTTCGCGGGCCGCTAGCCCGCACCAAACCGGGAGAGCTGTCAAAATGGCATTCCCTTGAATGCATCTTCGCCCGAGACTGACGAGGCGGGAAAGTAGGTGCCGATATGGCAGTTCAATGCGAATAACTCGATCGAGTTACTTCGCCATAAACGTTTTCCATTCAATCACTTGCGATCGGAAATGAAATTCGGCACGGCGCTTGCTTTTTACAGTCTCTCATGCTGACAAACGCTGCTCGGCTGAGCGGCGCTGACGTTTTAGGTTCCTTTTGGGAGGTTCGAATAATGGGTGCTCTGCTCCGTCCGTTCTTTCGTGGGTTACCGGTTCCTGCGTCGCGGCAGGAGTTAGATCCGTTTTTCCGCGAGGTGTTTGCCCCGCTGCAGGGGAGTTTGGACCGCTGGTTCCCGGCGGCCGCCGGTTCGCCGCGGCTGAACGTTTGGGAAGAAGGAGACGTTTACTTTGCCGAGGCCGAGGTGCCGGGCCTGAAGTCGGAAGACCTCGAGCTGTCGGTCGTCGGCAACGAGCTGACGATCAAGGGTCGGCGTGATACGGCGAGCGAGGAAGGGACGACGTTCCATCGGCGCGAACGGGGCTTCGGCGAGTTCGTGCGGGCAATCAAGTTGCCGGTCGAAGTCGACTCCGCCCAAGTGAGCGCCACGCTCGTCAACGGCGTGCTGACCGTGCGGTTGCCGAAGGCCGAGGCGGCCAAGCCCCGCAAGATCAGCGTCGCGCAGAACTAATGCGCGATCCGAGTGCTCGGTTCAACACCACATCAAAAATCAGAAGGATTGATACCCATGAACGCTACGAATTGCTGTGCCACGGAAAAGCAGAATTGCGCAACCGGCGAAACGGTGCAAAGGCAAGATTACGTCGCGACCGTCGATGTGCTCGAAACGGCTCAAGACTACTTGCTGACGACCGACGTGCCGGGAGCGGCGAGCGATCACATCGACGTCCAATATGAAGACGGCGAGCTGCGCATCCATGCCCCGGTCGCGCCGCGCCAAAAGCCCGAGCAGCGCTACTTGCTGCAAGAGTACGGCGTCGGCGACTATCGGCGTTCGTTCCGCGTCGGGACGGACGTCGATGCGACGAAGATCGAAGCCCGCTACACCGACGGCGTGCTGACCGTGAAGCTGCCGAAAGCCGAAGCCTCGAAACCGCGCCGCGTGGCGGTGAACGTCGGCTAGTTCTTTTCATGCTTGCAGATCGAATGAGCTCGGCGAAGCATCGCGAAGCCGGGAATCCGTGGCTTCCGTTGGGCGCTACGGGCTCATTCGGTGCGCAGTCATCAATAAGCGTCGAGTTCGTTCAAGTAGCGAATCCGACGGAAGGCCCAGGGAAAGCATCCCTGGGCCTTTTTTTCTAGCGGCTTTTTTATCACCCAGAATGCCGTAATTCACGGCTGTTTCATTGTTGCCGCCTCGACGGCGCGTTACTCTGGCCGCATGCGTAAAGGGATCGGAGTTTCGCCGGGGGTGGCGGTCGGGCAGGCTTACTGCGTCGACGAGGTGTTCGTCCATCCCGAGCACACCCATTTGGCCGAAGACGAAGTCCTTCCCGAGTGGCGGCGGTTCGAGCAGGCGATCGAGCAGACCGTCGGCGAGTTGCGGGCTCTGCAGAAGAAAATGCGTTCGCAAGTCGGCCCCGATCGGGGCGGCGTCTTCCAAACGCATGAATCGATCTTGCGCGACCCGGCCTTCATCAGTCGCGTCCGCGATCAGATCGTCGGCCGCAGTCGTCCCGCGCCGGCCGCCCTCGATGCGGTCCTTAAAGAATACGCCGCGCTGACGGAGAAGACGAAAGACGCTTTCCTGCGGCAGCGCCTGGCCGACGCTCACGACGCCGTGATCCGCTTGAGCGGCCATCTCTCGCCGTTGCTGACGACCGGCGACGTCGCTCGGCATGGGCCGATGGTCGTCGTTGCGCAGGAGTTGCTGCCGTGGCATATTGTGGCGCTCGGCAGCTTGGAAATCGCGGGGATCGTCACGCAGACCGGCGGCGAAACGAGCCATGCCGCCATCCTCGCGCGACGTCGCGGCATTCCGGCCGTCACCGGCGTACGCGGCATTCGCAAGCAGGTGACCAACGGCGACATGCTGATCGTCGACGGCCGCAACGGCACGATCATCGTCCATCCCGATTCGGAACAAGAAGCGGCCTATCGCAAGTTGCAGCGTGAGTTCGTCGACCTCCGCGGACGTCTGGCCGAGAACCGCGATCGACCGACGCGCACCGCCGACGGCATCGACCTCGAGCTGATGGCGAACATCAACGGCGTCGAAGATGCGCAGGCCGCGACGGCGATGGGGGCCGCCGGCGTCGGTCTCTATCGAACCGAATACTTGTTCCTCGCGCATCCGTCGGTGCCAAGTGAAGAGGAGCAGTGCGAGAACTATCGCCAGGTGATCGCCGCGTCGCCGAACAAACGCGTGACGATTCGGACGCTCGACCTCGGCGGCGACAAAACGATTCCATTCCTCGGACACGATCGCGAGGCGAACCCGTTCATGGGTTGGCGCTCCATTCGTTTGTCGTTCGAGCATCCCGAGTTTTTCTTGGAGCAGATCCGCGCGGTGTTGCGTGCGGCCGGGTCGTCGGAAGGGGCGGGGGCCGACGTCAAGCTGCTCTTTCCGATGATTACGACGCTCGAAGAGATTCGCAAGATTCGCGCGATGGTCCGCAAGGGGGCCAATCAACTCAAGGCCGAGAAGAAGGCCTATCGCACGGTCCCGCTGGGGCTGATGCTCGAAGTCCCCGCGGCGGCGTTTACAATCGACTCGTTGTTGCGCGAAGTCGATTTCGTCTCGATCGGCTCGAACGACTTGGTGCAGTACTTGATGGCGGCTGATCGGGATAATCCGAAGGTCAGTCATCTTTGTCGCCCGCTCAGTCCGCCGGTGTTGCGGGTCTTGGCCCGGGTGATCGAAGCGTGCCGCCGCGCGCGGAAACCGATTTCTCTCTGCGGCGAAATGGCGGGCGAGCCCCGCGCGTTCACCGCGCTCGTCGGCCTCGGGCTCCGCTCGTTCAGCATGAGTCCGGCGCTGGTGCCGACGATGAAAGACCTGGCGGCCCGGGTGCAGTATGCCGAGGCGAAAGAGATCGTTCGCGCGGCCTTGGAGTTGAAAACGACCGATCGCGTGCAGCGTTATCTGACCGAGCGCGTCCGTCGCTTGGCCCCCGATTTGAAGTTGTTTGAAGTGGCCGACGCGTAGCCCTGCCTCGCCTCGACGATGAGTAGCACCATGACACGTCCCCCGTTGCCGATGAACTTGATTTACTGCCTCGCGGCGTCGACCGTCGCGCTGGCGGGGTTGTTTGCTAAGGAGAAGAGTTTGCCGTATCCCGCGCCGCCGCAATCGGACCAGGTCGACGACTATCACGGCACCAAGATCGCCGACCCGTTTCGCAAGCTCGAAGAGCCCGACGCCGCCGAGACCCGCGCGTGGATCGAGGCCGAGAACAAACTGACGGCCGAGTTCCTGCAGGGGGTTACCGCGCGGAAGCCGCTTCGCGAGCGACTCACGGCCTTGTGGAATTATGTGCGCTACGGAACGCCGACGGTCCGCGGCGGCCGCTACTTTTACTCTCGCAACGACGGCCTGCAGAATAAGGCCGTGCTCTACGTCGCCGAGTCGCTCGAAGGCGAGCCGCGGGTGCTGCTTGATCCCAACACGCTCTCGGCCGACGGCACGACGTCGATCGCCGGCTACGAATTGAGCCACGACGGCGCGCTGTTGGCGTACGGTCTGGCCGCCGCGGGCAGCGATTGGCAAGAATGGCGCGTTCGCGACGTCGTCACCGGTCAAGATCGCGACGATCATCTGAAGTGGATCAAGTTCTCCGGCGCGTCGTGGAGCGCCGACGATGTGGGCTTCTACTACAGTCGCTACGACGAGCCTGCACCGGGAGCCGAACTGACCGGCACGAACTACTTTCAAAAGTTGTACTACCATCGGCTCGGCACGAAGCAGGCCGACGATCGGCTCGTCTACGAACGGCCCGATGAAAAGGAATGGGGCTTCGACGGCACGGCGACCGACGACGGCCGTTACTTGGTCGTAACCGTCTGGCGCGGGACCGAGCGCAAGAATCGGGTGTATGTCCGCGAACTCGCCGCGGCCGACGCGCCGTTCACCGAACTGACCGCGGGCTTCGAAGCCGAGTATGGGTACATCGACAACGACGGCGCGACGTTTTACTTTCGGACCGATGCCGACGCCCCGCGTCGACGCATTGTGGCGGTCGATCTGGCCGAACCACAGAAGCGTCGCGAGATCGTGCCGCAGCATGCCGGAGTGCTCGAACAAGTCTCGCTCTTCGGCAACCGCTTGCTCTGCGTTTATCTGCATGACGCTCAGAACGAAGTCCGCACGTTCGCGCTCGACGGCACGCCGGGCCAGGAGCTCGAGCTGCCGGGCATCGGCAGCGTCGGGGGATTCGGTGGCAAGCGGAACGCGACCGAGACGTTTTTCGCCTTCACCGGCTTCACGACGCCGACGACCGTTTACCGCCTCGATCTGGCGACCGACGCGATGACCGTCTTCCGCCGTCCGCAGGTCGATTTTCAGCCCGAGGACTATGAGACGAAGCAGATCTTCTACGCAAGCCGTGACGGCACGCGGATCCCGATGTTCATCGTGCACAAGAAAGGTCTCCAGCTCGACGGCTCGAATCCGACGTTGCTCTACGGCTACGGCGGGTTCGATATCTCGCTCACGCCGTCGTTCTCGGCCGGCCGAATCGCGTGGCTCGAACGGGGCGGCGTGTTGGCGATCCCCAATTTGCGCGGCGGCGGCGAGTACGGCCGCGAGTGGCACGAAGCGGGAATGCTCGACCGCAAGCAGAATGTGTTCGACGATTTCATCGCCGCGGCCCAGCGTTTGATCTCCGACGGCTATACGTCGACGCCGAAGTTAGCGATCAACGGCGGCAGCAACGGCGGGCTGCTCGTCGGGGCGTGTCTCACGCAACGCCCCGAGTTGTTCGGTGCGGCTCTCCCCGACGTCGGCGTACTCGACATGCTCCGCTTCCACAAGTTCACGATCGGTTGGGCGTGGGTCCCCGAGTTCGGTTCGGCCGACGATGCGAAGCAGTTTCCGTATTTGTATCGCTACTCGCCGCTGCACAATCTGAAGCCCGGCACGCACTACCCGGCGACTTTGGTAACGACGGCCGATCACGACGATCGCGTCGTGCCGGCCCACAGTTTCAAATTCGCCGCGGCGTTGCAGGCCGCGCAAGGGGGCCCGGCGCCGGTCCTGATTCGGATCGAAACGAGCGCGGGCCACGGGGCGGGAACGTCGACGACGAAGCAGATCGAAAAGCTGGCCGACCAGTATGCGTTTTTGATCCGCGTGCTCGGCATGGACGGAGAGTAACGCCGTGGCCGAACCGCGCAAACCGAACGAATCGTTCAAGACGCAGCTCACACGGCTGGCGATCTTTGCGGTCGTGCTCGGTTCGTTGTGGCTCGCGCAGCGGTACGGGCTGATCGAAGGTGAGCCGCAGGCCCCGCCGCCGGTCGGCGCGACGAAGCCGACGCCGAGTGCGACGGCGGTCGAACGTCCGCAGACGACCAAGCCGATCGCCGCGCCATCAGTATCAAACAAACCTTCGGCGGCAACCAAGCCGGCGGCATCGTCCTCGGCCGACGACCCGCTCGTCGTTCGCAACGTCACGCTCCGCGATGAAGATCGCCGCGAGATCTATCGCGGCGATATCGATCTGCGACCGACGCTCGAACGGATTGCCGCCGACAAGAGGCTCCGTTTCAGCCACGACGGTACGACGTTCCAGAATCGCGAAGGCCGACTGCCGCGGAAGCCGCCGGGTTACTATCGCGAGTGGGTCGTGCCGACGCCGGGTGAAGGCGGGCCGGGCCCGCAGCGGTTGGTGACCGGCGAAGACGGCGACGTCTGGTACACGGCCGACCACTACACTTCGTTTCGTCGCGTCCCCTACAAGTTACCGACATTAGAAAGCGCCACCGACCGATGAGCGACGCCGTGCCAAACGATCCAACTCCTGATGCCGCGACCGAGTTCTTCACGTTCGTCGCCGATGCGATCGCCTTCCGCGACGAGGCGGCGACGGTGATTCGCGTGCCGTCGAAAGCCCGCGGCAAAGAGAAGGTCCTCAACATCCTGTCGCAGAAACTCCGCTTCCCGCGCTACTTCGGCCACAACTGGGACGCGCTCGCCGAATGCCTCAGCGACCTGTCGTGGTTCGGCGACGTAAAGCAAGTGACGATCGTCCACGAAGGACTGCCGTTCTCGCCGGCCGGCGACCAACTGGCGATCTACCTGGCCGTCCTGAGCCACGCCGTCGCCGTCCGCCGCGCCGCCGACGCAGGCCCCAAGCTATCGATTGTCTTCGCCGCACGAGTTCGCGAGGACGTTCTTACTTCTTTTCAGGAAGCGGAATCGTAAAGGGTATGGAAGTCGGGTGTTCGCGTTTGGGCCCAATGACGACTTGTTGGGGACGGACATAGCCGTTGATTTTGAGGTTGAACTCGATTCGGGTGGCGTCGCCGCTCACTTTGAAATCGAGGCCGTCGCCGCGGTCGAACGTCTCAAATCGAAAAGTTAAAACGTTTTCCGCCCGATTGAGCGAACCAAAGTCGCCTTTTTTTTCGAGCCCGCCGATTCCCTTGAGCTCGAAGATCTTGCCGCCCGCGACTTTGATTTCACCGTCGAAGATCTGTCGGCGACCGCCGGTTCGCGAATGTACGTGCCAGCCGTTCTCGTCGTGCCACAAAAAGTACAGCGGTCGATCAACTCGCTCTTCGTAACGCGTCGGTCGTCCTTCGTGTTCGACGGTGAGGTTCGGCGGCGGTGACGGTGCTTGAGCTTGGGCCTGCCCATAACTTAAACCGGCCGCGATGAGAACGGTTGCGAACAGATCGGTGCGAATCATCGGTTTCTCCTGTTAAGAAGTGCGACGTTCAAGCGGTCCACTCGGCCGCGTACTCGCCGTGCTGTTCGGCTCCGAGCGGTTTGTAGCGTAGCGTCAGCTTACCTTGGCCGAGTGTGACGAGCACGTAGCCCGGGCGGAGTTCTTCGACGAAGAAGCCGTCCGTCTTGCCGGCCTTCAGGGCCAGTTCCAGGTTGCGGTTTTGGTTGTAGCAAATCGACGGACAGAGGACCTCGACGACGTTCTTGTGATCGCGCCAGCCGCGGATGCCGTTGTGAAAGTGTCCGTGGAAGACCGCCAAGAAACGATCGGCATGACGGTCGAGCAGTTCGTAAAACGCCGTCTGTCCCTCCTCGGGCTTCACATACCACGCACGATCGGGCGGGCTGTTCTTGTGGATCGGCACATGGCAGCCGACGACGATTTTTAATTTCTTCTCGGCTGCTTCGGCAAACTGCTTGTCGAGCCACGCGATCTGCTCGGGCGTGATGAACCCCAGGTGCGAATCGGTATGGGCGTTGTTGAACAGCACGAAGCGAACGCCTGCATGATCGAACGAACGGTCGATCGGCGCGGCGATATGTTTTTCGAAAAGTGCGACCGGGTCGTGATTGCCGGGCACTTCGTGGATCGGCTTCTTGAGCGTCTTTCTCAACTCCGCGTACAGTGGATACTGCGGCTCGCGCCCTTGGTCGACGACGTCGCCGAGATGGAGTGCGAAATCACCCGGCGCCTCGTTGATCTCCGCAATCGCCGCTTTCCACTGGCGCTCGGGCGTCCGCGAGTCTTGCCGCCCTAAGTGCGTGTCGCTGACGATGACGAACGAGAACTCGTCGAGCCCCTCGGCCGCCGGCAGCTTGCATGAACCGAGCGCGATCAACCCGGCGGTACCGGCCAAGAAGCTGCGTCGATCGAGAGTCATCGAATCACCCTTTTTCGCAGATCAAAACAAGTCGCGAGAGCTATTCAAAGCGCGTGCCGAGGTCCATGATGCTGAAAACGTCGGATCGATCTTTCCGCCCGAACTCAGCCTAATCGAGCCGTGCACCGTGAGCAAATCTGCCGAACCGATGAACGTCGCCGTCGATCTGCGGACGATCATCATTGCCATCGGGGCGGCCCTCGGGATCGTCGTCCATTTGGTGCTGCGGTTCATCGTGCAGGTTGATCCGGCCGTCGCGGTCTGGCCGTTGTACGTCGTCGTCGCGCTCGGCGGCGTGCCGTTGGTGTGGGAACTGGCGGTTCGGCTGTTCCATGGCGAGTTCGGGTCCGATTTGCTGGCGGCGATGTCGATCGTCACCGGCGTGCTGCTCGACGAATATCTGGCGGCGTCGATCATTGTGTTGATGCTCGCCGGCGGCGCGGCACTTGAGGCGTATGCGGTCCGACGAGCTTCGCGCGTGTTGGAAGCACTGGCCAAGCGTGTCCCGAGCACGGCGCATCGTCAGGCGGGCGGGGCGGTGGTCGATGTGCCGCTGGCGGAGGTCGCGGTCGGCGATGAGTTGCTGTTATTCCCGCACGAGATTTGTCCCGCGGACGGGATCGTCGTCGCCGGCAAGAGCGTGATGGACGAGTCGTATCTGACCGGCGAGCCGTACGCGATTTCCAAAGTCACCGGCTCGTCGGTCCTTTCGGGCGCAGTGAACGGCGAAGGAGCGTTGACGTTCAAGGTCGAACGTCGGCCGCAAGATTCGCGCTATGCCCGAATCATGCAGGTGATGCGCGAGTCGGAACAACGTCGGCCGCGGCTGCGGCGACTCGGCGATCGATTGGGAGCTTGGTACCTCGTGCCGTCGGTGTTGTTGGCGCTCGGGGCGTGGTTGGTGAGCGGCGATCCTTCGCGTTTCTTGGCGGTGCTGGTGGTGGCGACGCCGTGCCCGCTGCTGATCGCGATCCCTGTCGCGATTTTGGGAGCGACGTCGGCGGCGGCGAGTCGCGGCATCATCATCAAGAACCCCGCGGTGCTGGAAGAGATCGACCTTTGTCGGACGATGATCTTTGATAAGACCGGCACGCTCACCTACGGCGAGCCGCAACTGACGGCGACCTTGTGCGGCCCCGGTTTCAAAGCCGAAGAGGTGCTCGACTTAACGGCGGGCGTCGAACGTTATTCTAAGCATCCGCTGGCGCGGGCCGTCTGCAAGGCGGCCGACGAATCGCAACGTCCAGCGTTGGAAGCGACGAACGTCGCCGAGCGCGGCGGCGACGGATTGCGAGGGACCGTCGCGGGGCGGAACGTTCGCATCACCGGCCGCAATGTGCTGGCGAAGGAACAGCATCCCGGCGCGGCGCTACTGCCGCCGCGGGCCCCGGGCTTGGAGTGCATCGTCGTCATCGACGATCAGTACGCCGCGACGATGCAGTTCCGCGACGAACCGCGACACGACGGCGCGTCGTTTATTCATCATCTCGGCCCGCAACACCGCATTCAGCGATTGCTTATCATCTCGGGCGATCGTCGCGAAGAGGTCGAGTATCTGGCCGAGCGCGTCGGCATCGACGAAGTCTACGCCGAGCAGAGTCCCGAGCAAAAGCTCGAACTTGTGAAATTAGAAACGGCTCGGGCAAAGACGGCTTATTTGGGGGACGGGATCAACGACGCTCCGGCGTTGACCGCCGCGACGGTCGGCCTTGCCTTCGGTCGCGGACATGACGTGACAGGCGAAGCGGCCGATGCGGTCGTGCTGGAAACGTCGCTCCGCAAAGTCGATGAGTTGCTACACATCAGTCGGCGGCTGCGGCGCGTGGCACTCGAAAGCGCCGTCGGCGGCATGCTGCTAAGCCTCATCGCGATGGCCTTCGCCGCGACCGGCTATTTGCCGCCGACCGCCGGGGCGATGTTGCAAGAGGTGATCGACGTCGTCGCCGTGCTGAACGCGTTGCGCGCCTCGCGATTGCCGCGCGCCGTGAGCGATTTTTGACGAAGACGTTGCATCACGACGTCGCAGCGATCACACTTCCAGGCGAGTTGTGCATCGCCGTTTAGTTTGTGGGAGAGTTGCTATGCTCCGCCGTTTCGTGCTGTCGTTGTTGTTGCTCGCCGTCGGTTCGAGTTGGGCCGTCGCTGTCCCGCGCGAGCCGAGCGCCGTCCTGCCGTTGTGGCCAGGCAAAGCGCCGGGCGAAACGACCGATCTGCCGCCGGAAGCCGACACGACCAAGCCCGACGGCGGCCTCGTCGCCGGCAAGCGGGTGATCCGGTTGGGGAACGTCTCGCAGCCGACGCTCTCGGTCTATCTGCCGCCGAAAGAAAAGCAAAACGGTTCGGCGATCGTGATCTGTCCCGGCGGCGGCTACAACATTTTGGCGCTCGACCTGGAAGGTTCCGAAGTGGCCGAGTGGTTCAACGAGCGGGGCGTCACTTGCTTCGTCCTTAAGCCGTAAAACACCTGTTAACGAGCCGTATTCGCCTGACAGCCGCCTGATTGCTGAACGACCAGTCGCCTATTATCTCAGCGTAGAACGTAGCTGCTAAGCTCGCGGTATACGCGGAGGCGATGTCAACTAGGTCGGGATGACCTTGAGCAACTACTGCGGCTCGGACGGACGTCGCTCTGCGGTCGCGACGAGTGGGGGGGCTGCATCGAGCATCGCAACGGCTTTTCCCTGCCGCTTTCGCTGCATGAAGAAACGTTCCACCAAGTGCCAACTGGCTGCTCCGGCCGCGATACTCACGGGACACGCGAGCAGGAACAGCATGATGGGGGACAGCGATTTGCCGTAGTGCAGCACAAGTAGTTGCTGAATCGGAAACGCATAAAGATAAATGCCGTAAGAAAAGTCGCCGTAACGAGCGAAGTCGGGAAACTGATATTGAGGATGGTAGGCTAAGCTCAACATGACGTAGGACAAGCAGAGCGGAGCCAGCAAAGCGTAACCGTAGTCGAATTGGGTCGCGACAAAAAACACCGACAAAGCCGACAGCAGGCCGATCGTTCGACGAGGAATGCGTTCGAAGTAGAGCAAGATTACGCTGCCCGCGACGAAGCAGGCCGAAAAATGAGCACCGACGTTAATCGCTTTCCATCGCATTTCCAACGGCGATGCCGGTGACGCAACGACGAACGGAGTCGACGCGAGGCATACTCCCAACAAGAAGAATAAGACGCCGATAAGCAACCGCGGCCGGCGATAGGATCCCAGCACCGCGAGCAGCGGAACCATTAAGGCAAGTACGCCAGCTTGGTGGCTCAGCACGACCGAATCCTGGCCTTGGATCAGAAAGGCAAGCTCCTGTTGCTGAAGGCGAATCCCGAAAAGTTTGAACTGCTCGACGAGCGGAAGGTCAGCGATGAGGAGACTTGGGCACATCTGG